>NZ_JBXASW010000028.1:0-66691 GCF_058809745.1 Variovorax sp. MPBD4-3 | reverse complement strand
CTACGGCGGTGGTGGTGGCGGCTACGGCGGCGGCGGCGGTGGCCGCAGCGGTGGTGGCGGCGGCTACGGCGGCGGCGGCGGTGGCCGCGGCGGCTACTAAGTCCTCACCCGCACTCCGAGAGCTCCGGCTCTCTGAATGAAAAGAAAGCTCCTTCGGGAGCTTTTTTCGTTTCAGGGCGAGCGAAGCCGGCCGGGACAACCCTTGCCCTGCGGTACGCATTTGTTCGTACCGTGCCGGTCAGCCAACGGTCAGGCCCGCGGAACGACCCTCGTCTCTCCATAACAAGAGGAGAGAGACAGTGCGCATCAAGAGCCAGGCAGACTTCTTTTCAGGAGTCATGTTCACGACCGTGGGGGGCGCATTCGCGATCGGCGCGACCACCTACACCGTCGGCAACGGCGCCCGCATGGGCCCCGGCTACTTCCCGTTGATGCTCGGCATCCTGCTGGCCGTCCTCGGGATCATCATCATGTTCCAGGCGATGGTGGTGGAGACCACCGACGGCGACCCGATCGGCAAATGGGCCTGGAAGCCGCTGGCCTTCGTGCTCGGCGCCAACCTGGCCTTCGGTGTGCTGCTGGGCGGACTGCCCAGCATCGGCGTGCCGGCCATGGGCATGATCATCGCGATCTACGCGCTCACGATCATCTCGAGCATGGCGGGCGAGCACTTCAAGCTGCGCGACGTGCTGGTTCTCGCGACCATCCTGGCGGCCGGCAGCTATGTGGCCTTCATCTGGGCGCTGAAACTCCAGATCCAGGTCTGGCCCACATTCATTTCGGGCTGAGGAGAGAAACACCATGGACCTGATCCACAACCTCTCCATCGGTTTCGGCGTTGCCTTCACCTTCACCAACCTGCTGTACTGCCTGGTCGGCTGCATCCTGGGCACGCTGATCGGCGTGCTGCCCGGCATCGGCCCGGTCGCGACCATCGCGATGCTGCTGCCCGCCACCTACGCGCTGCCCCCCGTGTCGGCGCTGATCATGCTGGCCGGCATCTACTACGGCGCGCAATACGGCGGTTCCACCACCGCCATCCTGGTGAACCTGCCGGGCGAGTCTTCGTCGGTGGTCACCTGCATCGACGGCTACCAGATGGCCAGGCAGGGGCGCGCGGGTCCGGCGCTCGCCGCGGCGGGCCTGGGCTCGTTCTTCGCGGGCTGCGTGGGCACGCTGATCCTGGCCGCCTTCGCGCCGCCGCTGACCGAGCTGGCCTTCAAGTTCGGGCCGGCCGAATATTTCTCGCTGATGGTGCTGGGCCTGATCGGCGCGGTGGTGCTGGCTTCGGGTTCGCTGATCAAGGCGGTGGCCATGATCGTGCTGGGCCTGCTGCTGGGCATCGTCGGCACCGACGTGAACTCCGGCGTGGCGCGCTACAGCTTCGACATCCCGGAGCTCACCGACGGCATCGGCTTCGTGGTCATCGCCATGGGCGTGTTCGGCTACGGCGAAATCATCGGCAACCTCTCGCAGCCGGACGACGAGCGCGAAGTGTTCACGCACAAGGTCAAGGGCCTGTGGCCGACCAAGGACGACTTCAAGCGCATGCTGCCCGCGGTGCTGCGCGGCACTGCGCTGGGTTCGGCACTGGGCATCCTGCCTGGCGGCGGCGCGCTGCTGGCCTCGTTCGCCTCATATGCGCTGGAGAAGAAGATCAAGATGCGCCCCGGCGAGGTGCCCTTCGGCAAGGGCAACATCCGCGGCGTGGCGTCGCCAGAATCGGCCAACAACGCCGGCGCGCAGACCTCCTTCATCCCGCTGCTGACGCTGGGCATTCCGCCCAACGCGGTGATGGCGCTGATGGTGGGTGCCATGACGATCCACAACATCCAGCCGGGCCCGCAGGTGATGACCAGCAACCCCGAGCTGTTCTGGGGCCTGATCGCCTCGATGTGGATCGGCAACGCGATGCTGATCATCCTGAACCTGCCGCTGATCGGCATGTGGATCAAGCTGCTGACAGTGCCCTACAAGTTCCTGTTCCCGGCCATCGTGCTGTTCTGCGCCATCGGCGTGTACTCGACCAACAACAACACCTTCGACGTGTGGATGGTGGCGGCCTTCGGCTTCATCGGCTACCTGTTCATCAAGCTGCGCACCGAGCCGGCGCCGCTGCTGCTGGGCTTCATCCTGGGCCCGATGATGGAAGAGAACCTGCGGCGCGCGCTGCTGCTGTCGCGCGGCGCATGGAGCGTGTTCGTCACGCGGCCGCTGTCCGCCGGGCTGCTGGTGGCTGCCGTAGCGCTGCTGGGCATCGTGCTGCTGCCGGCCATCAAAGCCAAGCGCGAGGAAGCCTTCGTCGAGGAATAGGCTCGCCCCCAGGCTGCGCGCACTTCGTGTCGCTTCGCCTTCCCCCTGCCGGGGGCAACACCTGCGGCCCGGCAGAGCCGGTTCCGCGGTGTTTCTGGAAAGAAACGGCCCGGGGTTCCGGGCCGTTTTCATTTGAGGAACGCGTCGTAGGCGGTCTTGAGGATCAGCGCGCTCACCACCACGATGAACACCACCCGCACGAAGCCCGCGCCGTGCTTCAGCGCCACGCGGGTGCCGAGCAGGCTGCCCGCCACGTTGGCGACCGCCATCGCCAGCCCGTAGTGCCACCAGACGTGGCCCTTGGCGGCCAGCAATATCAGCGCGGCGGCGTTGGTCAGGGTATTGATGATCTTGGCCGAGGCCGAGGCGTTGAGGAAGTCATAGCCCATCCAGCGCACGAACAGGAACACCAGGAAGCTGCCGGCGCCCGGGCCGAAGAAGCCGTCGTAGAACCCGATCGACAGGCCGATGGTGCAGGCCGCCAGCGTCTCGGCGCGGCCGCTGAAGCGCGGCGCGTGCAGCCGGCCCATGTCCTTGCGCGCCAGGGTGTAGAGCAGCACGCCCAGCAGGATGACCGGCAGCGCCCGGCGCAGGAAGTCGCCCGGAAACAGCGTGACGCCCCAGGCGCCCAGCATCGAGCCGACGAAACCAAGCAGCGCGGCCGGCCACAGGGCGCCCCAGCGCATCTTCACCCGCTGGCTGAACTGCGCGGCGGCGGCGGCCGTGCCCCATATCGACGCACTCTTGTTGGTGCCCAGCAGCGTGGCCGGTGGTGCGCCCGGGAACACGGCAAACAATGCCGGCACCAGGATCAGCCCGCCTCCGCCCACGATCGAATCGACAAAACCCGCGAGCAGCGAGGCGCCCGTCACCACCAGCATTTCCATAGGGGACGGATTCTCTCACTGGGGGTGACGCTATCAAAAAAGTAGCAGGAGACGCCGGCGCTTCAGGCCGCGCGGGCATAAAAAAGGCGCCGACCAGCGGCGCCTTTCAAACTCAAACACGGCATCTCGTACGGAGCCTTTGAAGCATTTTTTTCTAGTTGCTTGGAAACTGTCTCCTCGGACCCTCGGCAGCACGAGCAGGGCCCGTTCGCGAGTGGCGTGACTTTAGGGCGTGCACCGGCCCAGTGCATTAGGAATTACCCGCTTTGCATTAAGTCGGAAGGCAGATTCGCAAACCAAAGTGTTTCTGCTGGTTAACGATGTGGCACGACTTGTGCACGTCCGGCCACAGCCCAACACTCGAAGAAGAAACGACCATGGCACTGGCATCGCAAGCCTCCATCAACGCGGCGGACACCGCCTGGATGATGACCTCGACCGCGCTGGTGCTGCTGATGACGCTGCCCGGCATCGCGCTCTTCTACGCGGGCATGGTGCGCCGCAAGAACGTGCTGGCCACGATGGCGGCCGTGGTGGCGGTCGCCGCGGCAGTGTCGCTGACGTGGTTCGCCGTGGGCTATTCGCTGGCTTTCACCGAGGGCTGGCCGTGGCTCGGCGGCGCGGGCCGCTTCTGGTTCTCGGGCTTCGAATACCTGAAGGAAGCCGGCCAGGTGGCGGTGAGCCACGTGGCGCCCAACGTGCCGGAGTCGGTCTACGCGATGTTCCAGCTGACCTTCGCGATCATCACCACCGCGCTGGTGCTCGGCGCCTTCGTCGAGCGCATGCGCTTCTCGGCGGTGCTGTGGTTCGCGCTGCTGTGGAGCGTGCTGGTCTATGCGCCGATCG
Organism: Variovorax sp. MPBD4-3; assembly: GCF_058809745.1. Lineage (NCBI taxonomy): Bacteria > Pseudomonadati > Pseudomonadota > Betaproteobacteria > Burkholderiales > Comamonadaceae > Variovorax > Variovorax sp. MPBD4-3. The sequence continues at coordinate 62,645 of NZ_JBXASW010000028.1, read as the reverse complement.
CGCACTGGGTGTGGGAGCCGGGCGGCTGGCTCGCGCAGATGGGCGCGCTCGACTTCGCGGGCGGCTCGGTGGTGCACGTCAACGCCGGCATCGCCGGGCTGGTGTGCGCCTATGCGCTGGGTCCGCGCAAGGGCTACGGGCGCGAGGCTTTCGAGCCCTACAACCTGGCTTTCACCATGATGGGCGCGGGCCTGCTGTGGGTCGGCTGGTTCGGCTTCAATGCGGGCTCGGCGGTGGCGGCCGACGGGCGCGCCGGCCTGGCGATGCTGGTGACGCACATCGCGGCGGCTGCCGGCGCCATGAGCTGGATGCTCGGCGAGTGGATCGTGCGGCGCAGCCCTTCGCTGCTGGGCCTGTGCTCGGGCCTGGTGGCCGGGCTGGTGACCATCACGCCGGCGGCCGGCTTCGTCACGCCGCTGGCGGCGCTGGCCATCGGCGCCATCGCGGGCCTGGCCTGCTACTGGGGCGCCACCGGGCTGAAGCACATGCTGGGTGCGGACGACTCGCTCGACGTGTTCGGCGTGCACGGCATCGGGGGCATCGTGGGCGCACTGCTCACGGGCGTGTTCGCCGACGCGCGCATCTCGGGCGCCACCGGCGACGTGCTGACGCAGGCGATCGCGGTCGGCAGCGTGGCGATCTACAGCGCAACGGGGACGGCGGTGGTGCTTTTCCTGGTGCACGTGCTGGTCGGGCTGCGCGTGGAGGCCGACAGCGAAGTACTGGGCCTCGATCTTGCACAGCACAAGGAACAACTGGGGAGTTGATCCACCGACGGAGGAACCATGCCATCCATGTCCGAAAGCGAACGCATCGCCCTCGCCGCCCGCCTTCACGTGGCGCTGCGGCGAAAGCACGGGCGCGTGACCGACACCGAGTGGATGGCGACCAACGCCGAGTACGCCGCCGAGATCGTGCGCATGACGCGCGCGCACGCGGCCGACACCAAGGACGAGGAGCTCTACCAGCTCGCCACGCGGCTGGAGCAGGCGATGGAGCCGCTGGCGCGCGCTGCCCGGCTGGCGGCGCGGCAGCCCGACGGCCAGCCGCCCACGCCGCCGCCGCGCTATGTGGGCGGGCTGCGCTGAGGCGCCAGCCGGCCCCGGCTCGTCAGCTCACTCCAGCGCTTCGCAGGCCGCGGCAATGCGCGCGCAGGCCTCTTCCAGCTGCGCCATCGACGTCGCATAGGAGATGCGGAAGTACGGCGCCAGCCCGAACACGCTGCCCGGCACCACCGCCACTTCGAAGTCCTGCAGCAGGTAGCGGCAGAAGTCGCTGTCGCTTTGCAGCACGTCACCGCCGCGGGTGCGCTTGCCGAGCACGCCGGCGCAGCTCGCGAATGTGTAGAACGCGCCCTCCGGCACGCGGCAGCCCAGGCCCGGCGCGCGGTTGAGCGCGGCCACCACGAAATCGCGGCGCGCCTGGAAGTCGGCGCAGCGCTCGGCCACGATGTCCTGCGGGCCGGTCAGCGCCTCGATGGCCGCCGCCTGGCTGATCGACGACGGGCACGATGTCGTCTGGCTCTGCACCACGGCCATGGCCGCGACCAGCGCGCGCGGACCCGCGCCGTAGCCGACGCGCCAGCCGGTCATGGCATAGGCCTTCGACACGCCGTTGACCGTCAGCGTGCGCTCGCGCAGGCGCGGCTCCACCACCGCCGGCGTCGCGAACGCGAGCCCGTCGTAGAGGATGTGCTCGTAGATGTCGTCCGCCAGCACCCACACCCGCGGATGGCGCAGCAGCACGTCGCATAGCGGCTGGAGTTGCGCCGCGCTGTAGGCCGCGCCGCTCGGGTTCGACGGCGAGTTCAGGAAGATCCAGCGCGTGCGCGGCGTGATCGCGGCTTCCAGCTGCGTGGCGTCGAGCCGGAAACCGTTGGCCTCGGTGCAGGCCACCGGCACCGGCACGCCGCCGCAGACCTGCACGATGTCGGCGTAGGAGGTCCAGTACGGCGCGGGCAGGATCACCTCGTCGCCCGGGTCCAGGCTGGCCATCATCGCGTTGAAGATGACCTGCTTGGCGCCCGCGCTCACGCTGATCTCGTCGAGCGCGAATTCGAGCGCGTTGTCGCGCCTGAACTTCAGCTGCACCGCCGCCTTCATGGCCGGGCTGCCGTCGAGCACGGTGTAGCGCGTGTCGCCGCGGCCGATGGCGCGCACCGCGGCGTCGCGCACGTTCTGCGGCGTGTCGAAGTCGGGCTCGCCCGCGCCCAGCACGATCACCGGGCGGCCCGCACGCCTGAGCGCGTTGGCATGGTCGGTGATGCGCAGGATCTCCGAGACGCCGATGGCGCGCACGCGCTGCGCCGGCTCGAAGACGCCAGGGGCCGTTGCTGCGGTGTCCGTGGTCACTTGGCGTAGGCCTCCAGCGGCTTGTCGTTGGGCTCGGCCATCAGCTGCCTGAGCGTGGCGCTCATGGGCAGGTTCAGGCTGGTGTTCTTCGGCGGAATCGCGGCCACGAACCACTTGGTGTAGATCTTCTCGAGCTCGCCGCTCTTCATCATGCGGCGCAGCGAGTCGTCCACCGCCGCCTTGAAGGCCGGGTCGTCCTTGCGGAACAGCAGCGCGATCGGCTCGGAGCCCAGCGCCTCGCCGACGATGCGGTACGCGGCCGGGTCCTTCGAGTTGGCGATGATGCCGGCCAGCAGGTTGTCGTCGAGCACGAAGGCGTCGGCGCGGCCCGACTCCAGCTGCAGGAAGCTCTCGAGGTGGTCCTTGCCGAGCACGGTCTTGTACGACACGTTGTTCGTGCGCTCGCGCTTGCGCAGCAGCTGCACGGCGGTGGTACCGGTCGACGCCGACACGTTGCGGCCCGAAAGCTGGTCGAGCGTGGTGATGCCCGAGTCGACCTTGGTGGCCATGCGCACTTCGCTCACGTAGGTGGTGAGGGCAAAGGCCACCAGCTGCTGGCGCGCCATGTTGTTGGTGGTCGGGCCGCAGCCGATGTCGAGCGTGCCGTTCTGCACCAGCGCAATGGTGTTCTGCGCGGTCACGGCCATGTACTCCAGCCTGGCCTGCGGCGCGATGTCCTTGAGCACGCGCTCGCACAGCTCGACGTGGTAGCCCACGTACTTCTCGCCCGCGCCCAGCATGTAGGCCATGGGCGGCGAGGCTTCGCGCACGCCGAGCACGGCCTTGCCGCTGGCCTTGATCTTGTCGAGCGTGCCGGTGGCGGTCTGCGCGGCGGCGCCGAACGCGAGCGCGAGCAGCGCGACGGCCGCGGCGGTCTTGAAGGGAATGTTCATGGGTCCTGTCTCCTGTGGTTTTGTGATCTGCAAGGCAAAGGCTGTCCCCGGGCAGCGGACAGCCCGTTCGCAAGACATGGCGCAACCGGCTTTGCCGGGCCGCCGATGTCGCCCCCGGAAGGGGGTTGGCGAAGCGACACGAAGTGCGCGAAGCCTGGGGGAGAGCCCTACTCTTCGATGTCGAAGGTGACGCCCTGGGCAAGCGGCAGCGCGGTCGAGTAGTTGATGGTGTTGGTGGCGCGGCGCATGTAGGCCTTCCAGCTGTCGGAGCCCGCTTCGCGCCCGCCGCCGGTTTCTTTTTCGCCGCCGAAGGCGCCGCCGATCTCCGCGCCGCTCGGGCCGATGTTGACGTTGGCGATGCCGCAGTCGGAACCGGCGCTCGACATGAAGCGCTCGGCCTCGCGCACGTTCAGGGTGAAGATCGACGACGACAGGCCCGCGCCCACCGCGTTGTGCCATTCGATGGCCTCGTCGAGCGAGCTGTAGCGCACCACGTACAGGATGGGCGCGAAGGTTTCGCGCAGCACCGGGCCGTCATGCGACTTGAGCTCCACCAGCGCGGGACGCACGTAGTAGGCGTCCTGGGTGCCGATGCCTTCCACGCGCTGGCCGCCGTGCACTGTGGCGCCGATCTCGCGGCTTTCGGAGAGCGCCTTCTGCATGCCGTCGAAGGCCGCGCGGTCGATCAGCGGGCCGACCAGCGTGCCGGCCTCGCGCGGATCGCCGACGCGCACGTTGCCGTAGACCCTGGCGAGCTTGGGCACCAGCTTGTCGTAGACGCTGTCGTGCACGAACAGGCGGCGCAGCGTGGTGCAGCGCTGGCCGGCCGTGCCCATGGCCGCGAAGGCGATGCCGCGCAGCGTGAGGTCCAGGTCGGCCGAGGGCGTGACGATGGCGGCGTTGTTGCCGCCGAGTTCGAGAATGGCGCGGGCAAAGCGCGCGGCCAGCTTCGGCCCCACCTGGCGACCCATGGCCGTGGAGCCGGTGGCCGAGAGGATCGGCACGCGGTGGTCGTCGACCAGCACCTCGCCGATGTCGCGCTGGCCCAGCAGCAGGCCCAGCAGGCCCTGCGGCGCGTCGCCGAAGCGCTCGATGGCGCGCTGCGCGATGGCATGCACGGCCAGCGCGGTCAGCGGCGTCTTCTCGGACGGCTTCCACACCACCGAGTCGCCGCACACCAGCGCCAGCGCCGCGTTCCACGACCACACGGCCACCGGAAAGTTGAAGGCCGAGATCACGCCGCACACGCCCAGCGGATGCCAGGTTTCCATCATGCGGTGCTCGGCACGCTCGGTGGCCAGCGTGAGGCCGTAGAGCTGGCGCGAGAGGCCGACCGCGAAGTCGCAGATGTCGATCATTTCCTGCACTTCGCCCGCGCCTTCGGACGGGATCTTGCCGGCCTCGAGCGTGACGAGCAGGCCGAGCTCGCGCTTGGCGGCGCGCAGCTCTTCGCCCAGCAGCCGCACCAGTTCGCCGCGGCGCGGCGCGGGCACGTTGCGCCAGGCCTTGTAGGCCTCGTGCGCGCGGCCGATGGCGTCGGCGGCCTCGGCCGGCGTGGTCTGCGGCACCTGCGCGACCACCTCGCCCGTCACCGGCGAGCGCACCGTCAGCGTGCCGCCGGTGTACGCATCGCGCGGCACGCCCAGGCGCTGCAGCAGTTGTTCGACTTCGGTGGCGACGGACGCCTGGGAGGTGGGGGTGTGGTCTTCGGACATGGACGCGCTCCGGGAAGGAGGAGAAAGAAGAAAGGCAGGAAGGCGGTACGGAAGGGGGAAGGAACCCGGCCAATATCAGCGAACTGCGCGCGATTGGCTAGTGAAAATATGGAAGGACCTGATGCATTTCAGGAATGAACTGCGCCCGAGGTCCTGCATGAAAAGGCTGATTGGCTAAGAAGGGACTGGCTTGCCGTGCAAGGCAAGCCCGCATCCATGCGCTGAATTGACGACGTGGCTCACGGGCTGCGCGCCTACGCACAAGGCGCCAGGCCGCATCGAAGATGCGCCACCCCCACTCGCCCGATGCGCCATGAAGACGATCCTCTCCCTCTACGCCGCGCTCCACGCGCTGACGGCGTTCGCGTTCGCCGCGGCGGCCGTGGTGTTGATCGCGGTCGCGGGGCACGCGGGCTTTGCCGCCGTCATGCAGGGCATCGACATCTCGACGGCCGAAGCGGTGATCGAGGCGGTCGGCCTGCTGGCGGCCGCGGTCGTGGCGCTGCAGATCTCCCAGACCGTGCTCGAAGAAGAGGTGGTGCGCGACGCCCACATCGGCGCGCCGACGCGGGTGCGCCGGTTCCTGTCGCGGTTCATGGTGGTGATCGTGGTGGCGGTGGCGGTCGAGGGCCTGGTCGCGATCTTCAAGGCCCGCGAGACGCCCGAGCTCATGCTGTACGGCGCCGCCCTGCTGAGCGCGGTGGGCCTGCTGATGGCGGGCTGGGGCGTGTTCATTCGCCTGAACCGCTACGCCGAAGAACTGGAACCCGAAGCGATGCAGGAAGCCAAGAGCGAAGACATCAAGCTGAAGGATTGAGCATGCCTTTTCCGAGCTTTCTCAAGCCCGCCCTGGCCGCGCTGAGCGTGGCCCTGCCGCTCGCGGCCGTCGCCGCGGACCGCAACCCGCTCGTGGCCGAGCGCTGGAAGACGCGCCCGGTGGTCGTGGTGGTTCCGGCGCAAGGTGACGCGCTGCTGCGCAAGGTCGAGTCCGCCCTGCGCCAGACGGCCACGCGCGAGGCCTTCATCGACCGCGAGATGGTGCTCTACACGGTGGTCGCGGGCCAGGGCCGACGCAACGCGCAGCCCCTCGACGCGGCGCAGACCCGCGCGCTGCTGGCCGCGCTGAAGCTCGATGCGGCAGGCCCGCCCACCTTCGTGCTGGTCGGCAAGGACGGCGGCGTGAAGATGACCGAAGGGCCCGACGTCGACCTGCAGGCGGTGTTCGCGGAGATCGACAGGATGCCGATGCGTCGGCGCTGAAGGCTCAGGCCTTCCCCGGCCCGGGTGCTTCCGGCAGCTCGATCTTCTGCCCCGCCGGCGAACTCGCCAGGCTCTGCGCCGGCCGCCTCAGCGTCGCGTCGAACGGGTTGATCTTCGGCCCGATCGCGGCGGCCTCGCGCTTGAGCAACTCGACCACCGTCGGCATGCGGTCGGCATTGAGCCGGTCGGCGATGGTGCCCACGCTCAGCGCGGCCACCGCGCGGCCTTCGCGGTCGAGGATGGGCACCGCCACGCCGGCCATGCCTTCCAGAAGCCCGGTGTTGCGACCCGCATAGCCCTGCTGCCGCACGCGCTCGATCTCGGTGCGCAGGTAGACCTCGTCGTACACGCCGTACTCGCGCACCCGCGACAGGTTGAAGCGGATCACCTCCTCGCGCTCGGCCTCCGGCAGGAACGCGAGGATCGCCAGCGCGCCCTGCCCCACGCCCAGCGCGATGCGCCCGCCGATGTCGCCGGTGAAGGAGCGGATGGGAAACGGGCCTTCGCTGCGGTCCAGGCACACCGCGTCGAAGCCGCTGCGCGCCAGCAGGAAGATGCTGTCGCCCAGGCTCGCGCACAGCCGCAGCAGCACCGGCCGGCAGATGGAGCGCAGGTCGCCGGGGTTGCCCGCGCTCGCGGCCAGCGCGAAGAAATCGATGCTGAGCCGGTAGAGCTTGCTGCGCTCGTCCTGCTCGACCATGCCCTCGGCCATGAGCGACTGCAGCAAACGGTGCGTGGTGGCCTGGGTGAGGCCCACGGAACGTGCGATCTGGGTCACGCGCCCGCCTTCGGCCTGCACCGCGCCGAGCGCGCGGATTACCGAGAAGACGCGCGGCACGCCGCCGCTGGCAGCCGATGGGGTTTCCATACCTTCCTCCTTTGGAATTTCAATGATGCCTTCCGTGCATCATATTCCATTGAACGGAATAAATTAAAGAAAGATTCTGATTAATGGAATACCCGAGGCGATCTGGCGCAATCGTTGCAATAGAGTGAACTGAAAGACGCAAGCTGTCCATGGCGTGCACCAAGCTGGAACAAGCTGCCCGCAGCCATCTTTTCGCCACCGCAGAAAGGCCCGATCCATGTCATTCCTCAGGCTCACCGACGTGACCAAGTTCTATGGCGCCACCCGCGCGGTGTCGGCCATGAACCTGGCGGTGGAAAAGGGCGAGTTCGTCTCGCTGCTCGGCCCTTCGGGCTGCGGCAAGACCACCACGCTGCAGATGATTGCGGGCTTCGAGGCCGTGAGCAGCGGCCGCATCGAGCTCGCGGGCAAGGACATCACGCATGCCAAGGCCAACACGCGCGGCCTGGGCATCGTGTTCCAGACCTACGCCCTGTTCCCGCACATGACGGTGGCTGACAACGTGAGCTTCGGCCTGGAGATGCGCAAGATGCCCAAGGCCGAGCGCGCCGAGCGGGTGAAGCAGGCGCTGGCGCTGGTGCACCTGGAGGCGCACGCCGGGCGCTATCCGCGCGAGTTGTCGGGCGGCCAGCGTCAGCGCGTGGCGCTGGCGCGCGCGCTCGTCATCGAGCCGCCGGTGCTGCTGCTCGACGAACCGCTGTCCAACCTCGACGCCAAACTGCGCGAGGAAATGCAGTTCGAGCTGCGCCAGATCCAGCGCAAGGTCGGCACCACCACGGTGATGGTCACGCACGACCAGAGCGAGGCCATGTCCATCAGCGACCGCGTGGTGGTGATGGAAGGCGGCCGCGCCACGCAGATCGACCATCCGCAGCGGGTGTACGAGCATCCGAGCACGCGCTTCATCTCCACCTTCGTGGGCAAGGCCAACCTGCTCGACTGCCGCGTGTCGAGCAGCAGCGCCACGCGCACCTGCGTGGAGGTCGGCGCGCTCTCGCTCGACGTGGACGACACCGGCTTCGGCATGGACGCCGCCGCGCTGCTGAGCGTGCGGCCCGAGAAGCTGCAGCTGGTGCCGCCGGGCCAAGGCCGCCTCGACGGCGAGGTGCAGGAGCGGTTCTTCCTCGGCAGCCAGTGGCTCTACCGCATCGCCACGCCGGTCGGCGACCTCACGGTGCTGAGCCCCAACGACGGGCGCGACGCGCTGGACGAAGGCGCCCGCACCGGCATCGACTGGCCGGCGCACTGCATGCGGCTGCTGCCGGCCGAAGAAAGGGCTGTCGCAGCATGAGCGCCTCGAAGAGCAAGGCCACCCCGTGGTGGCTCTCCGGCCCGGCGCTGCTGCTGTTCACCGCGCTGCTGCTGGTGCCGCTGGCGCTCACGGCGGTGCTGTCGTTCAACGTGTACGACCCGGCCACCGGCCCCAAGTCGAGCGAGTTCACGCTCGCGCACTACGCGCTGGTGTTCTCCGATTCGTACTACCTCGGCATCTTCTGGCGCACCTTCTGGGTCTCGGCGCTGGTCACGGTGATCTGCGTGGTGGTCGGCGCGCCTGAGGCCTATGTGCTCAGCCGCATGCGCAACCCGTGGCGCTCGGTGCTGCTGCTGGTGGTGCTGGCGCCGCTGCTGGTGTCGGTGGTGGTGCGGGCCTTCGGCTGGAGCATGCTGCTGGGCCCCGAAGGCGCGGTGAACGGGCTGCTGGGCCTCGTCGGCATCGGGCCGGTGAAGATTCTCTACACCAACGCGGCCGTGATCATCGCGCTGGTGCACGTGATGCTGCCCTTCATGGTGATCCCGGTATGGACATCGCTGCAGAAGCTGGACGCGGGCGTGGAGAACGCGGCGCTGTCGCTCAACGCCACGCCCTTCACCACGCTGCGGCGCATCGTGCTGCCGCAGGTGATGCCGGGCATTCTTTCCGGCAGCCTGATCGTGTTCGGCCTGGCCGCGAGTTCGTTCGCCATCCCGGGGCTGCTGGGCGGGCGGCGGCTGAAGATGGTCGCGACCATCGTGTACGACGAATACCTGAGCGAGCTCAACTGGCCGCTGGGTGCTGCTGTTGCGCTGGTCCTTCTGGTAGCGAACCTCGTTGTGATGCTGAGCTACAACCGCCTCGTAGAAGGCCGCTACAAGAAAGCGCTGGGCTGAAGCGATGAACAGGAACGGCCCCATCGCCCTCGCGTTCAACGCGCTCGTCATCGTCTTCATGCTCGCGCCGCTGGTGGTGGTGTGCATCGTGGCGTTCACGCCCGAGAACACGCTGACCATCCCGACCACGCGCTTCTCGCTGCGCTGGTTCGAGGCGGTGTTCGCGCATCCCGACTTCATGCAGTCGTTCTGGAACAGCCTGTGGCTGGCGCTCGGCTCGGCCACCATCGCGACGCTGCTCGCGGTGCCGGCGGGCATGGCGATCACGCGCTACGAGTTTCCGGGGCGCGATTTCCTCAACGGCCTGTTCCTGTCGCCGCTGATCGTGCCGCACCTGGTGCTGGGCGTGGCGCTGCTGCGGCTGTTCGCGCTGGTCGGCGGCACCGGCAGCTTCGGCTGGCTGGTGATGGCGCATGCGCTCATCGTCACGCCCTACACGCTGCGGCTGGTGGTGGCGGCGCTGGTGGGCTTCGACCGCAGCGCAGAGCAGGCCGCGCTGTCGCTGGGCGCGAGCCAGGCCACGGTGTTCCGCCGCATCACGCTGCCGATGATCCTGCCGGGCGTCACCGGCGGCTGGATGCTGGCCTTCATCAACAGCTTCGACGAAGTGACGATGTCGATCTTCGTCACCGCGCCGAGCACGGTGACGCTGCCGGTGCGCATGTACATGTATGCCACCGAGTCGATCGACCCGCTGATGGCGGCGGTGTCGGCGCTGATGGTGGCGGTGACGGCCTTCGCGATGGTGCTGCTGGACCGCATCTACGGCCTGGACCGCGTGCTGGTGGGGCGCAGATAAATGACGACGACTCCAACCGCCCTGCTTCACCGCGTGGCCGAAACCACCGGCCGCGAGGCCGTGCACTTCACGCTCGACGGCGCTCCGGCCAGCGCGCTGGCCGGCGACACCGTGCTGACCGCCGTGCTCACCCAAAGCGCCCAGCTGCGCCGCAACGAGTTCAGCGGGCTGCCACGCGCGGGCTTCTGCATGATGGGCGCCTGCCAGGACTGCTGGATCTCCACCGGCGAAGGCGAGCGGCTGCGCGCCTGCTCGACCTTCATCGCGCCCGGCATGGCGCTCGTCACCGGAAAGAACGGCGCATGACGACGACAACAGGCGAACTCCGACCCGCGATCGTCGGCGCCGGCCCGGCCGGCGTGCGCGCGGCGCAGACGCTGGTGGCGCATGGCCTGCGGCCGGTGGTGATCGACGAGGCGCCGCGCGCCGGCGGGCAGATCTACCGCCGCCCGCCCGCGGGCCTCGCGCAGCGAACCGCCAGAACGCTCTACGGCTTCGAGTCGAAGCGTGCCGACGCGCTGCACCAGACCTTCGACGCTCTGAGGGGCCGCATCGACCACCGCCCCGACAGCCTGGTGTGGAACGCGCAGGACCACCAGCTCGACGTGCTGCACAACCCGACGCGCGGCACGAGCCGTGTGCCCTACAGCCATCTGATCGTGGCGACGGGCGCCACCGACCGCGTGCTGCCGGTGCCGGGCTGGACGCTGCCGGGCGTGTACACGCTGGGCGGCGCGCAGGTCGCGCTCAAGTTCCAGGGCTGCGCCATCGGCCGGCGCGTGGTGTTCATGGGCACCGGGCCGCTGCTGTACCTGGTGGCGTACCAGTATGCGAAGGCCGGCGTGCAGGTGGCGGCGGTGCTGGACACCGCGCGCCTGGCCGACCAGCTCGCCGCCACGCCCGCGATGCTGTCGCAGCCGGCGGTGTTCGCCAAGGGCGTGTACTACGTCGGCTGGCTGCGCGCGCACGGCATTGCGCTGCACGGCGGCGTGCGGCCGCTGCGCGTGCTGGGCGACGAGGCGCAGGGCCGCGTCACCGGCGTGGCCTGGCAGGACGGCAACGAAGAGCGCACGCTGGCCTGCGATGCCGTCGGCTTCGGCTACGCGCTGCGCTCCGAAACTCAACTGGCCGACCTGCTCGGCTGCCGCTTCGACTACGCGCCGCTGCACCGCGCACACCTGCCGGTGCGCGACGCGGCGGGCCGCGCGAGCGTCGAGGGCGTGTACCTGGCCGGCGACGGCGCCGGCATCATGGGCGCGGACGCGGCCGAGTGGGCCGGCGAACGCGCGGCGCTGGCGCTGCTTTCGGACAACGGCGTGGCGGTCGACACCGCGCGCGCCGCCGACCTCGAACGCAGGCTCGACCGGATCACCGGCTTTCGCCACGGCCTGGAGCGCGCCTTCCCCGTGCCCGATGACTGGGCCGCGCATGCGCCCGACGAGCTCGTGGTCTGCCGCTGCGAGAACGTCACGGCAGGCAGCCTGCGCCGGACGATCGCCGATGCCGGCGCCAGCGAGATGAACCGCCTGAAGGCCCTGTCGCGCGTCGGCATGGGCCGCTGCCAGGGCCGCATGTGCGGCGTGGCCGCGGCCGAGATCCTCGCGCATGCCACGCGGCAGCCGCTGCAGCAGGTCGGACGGCTGCGCGGCCAGGCGCCGATCAAGCCGATCCCGATCCGGCTCGTGCCCGCGGAAGGAAGCGGCGCATGAGCGGCATCAGGAAACTGCAGACCGAGGTCGCCATCGTCGGCGGCGGCATCGTCGGTTCTTCCGCCGCGCTGGCGTTGCGGCGCATGGGCGTCGACGTGGTGCTGCTGGAGCGCGACTTCTGCGGTTCGCGCTCCAGCGGCGTGAACTTCGGCGGCGTGCGGCGCCAGGGCCGGCCGCTGAGCCAGCTGCCGCTGGCGCAGCGCGCGCACCGCATCTGGGGCCGGCTGCCCGAGCTGCTGGGCACCGACGGCGAATACCTGCGTTCGGGCCATTTCAAGATCGCGCGCAGCGAGGCCGACATGGCGTCGCTGGAGCGCTACCGCGCGCTCAGCAGCGACTTCGACCTGGGCCTGGAACTGATCTCCGCCGCGCGGCTGCGCGCCGAATGCCCCTGGCTCGGCACACGCGCCGTGGGCGGCTCGCTGTGCATCGAGGACGGGCAGGCCAACCCGCGGCTGGTGTCGCCGGCCTTCGCGCTCGCTGCGCGACGCGCGGGCGCGCAGGTCTTCGAGCGCCACCAGGTCGACGAGGTGGCGCACGACGGCGCGCTGTTCACGGTGCGCTCGGGCAACGAGCTCGAAGTGCGCGCGCCGGTGCTGCTCAACTGCGCGGGCGCCTGGGCCGGCGCCATCGCCAGCCAGTTCGGCGAGACGCCGCCGATGCGCTCCCGCAGCCCGCTGATGGCGGTGACCGAGCCGTTGCCGCGCTTCATGGCGTGGAGCCTCGGCGTGGAGGGCGGCGGCATCTACTGCCGGCAGGTGGAGCGCGGCAATCTCGTGCTCGGCGGCGGCACCGGCATCACGCTCGATGCCGACCGCGCACGCGCCGAGCGCGACGGCATCGCCACGCTCGCGATGCAGGCGGTGGAACTGCTGCCCGCGCTGCGCCATGCGCACATCATCCGCACCTGGGGGGGCACCGAGGGCTACCTGCCCGACCGCGAACCGGTGCTGGGGCCCAGCCGCACCACGCCCGGCCTGTTCCACGGCTTCGGCTTCGCGGGCGCGGGCTTCCAGATCGGCCCGGCCGCCGGCGAGGTGCTGGCCGAACTGGCGCGCGACGGACGCAGCGACACGCCCATCGACGCCTTTGCCATCGAGCGCTTCGACGAACAACCCGTTTCTTCACCCGTCCCCACCTGAACCTGATTGGAGAGCATCACCATGTCACGCACCGCCAAGTCCCCGAGCCCCGTCCTTCTCCTGGCCGCCCTGCTCGCGGCCGCCGGCACCGCCGGCGCGCAGACCAAGACCCTCTACATCGGCATGAACGGGGGCACCATGGAGAAGGCGTACACGCAGTACGTGTTCCCGGCCTTCGAGAAAGCCTACGGCGCCAAGGTGGTGGTGGTGCCCGGCACCTCGTCCGACATCCTCGCGAAGGCGCAGGCCAACAAGGACAAGCCGCAGATGCACGTGATGTTCCTGGACGACGGCATCATGGTGCGCGCCATCGGCATGGGCCTGTGCCAGAAGCAGAAGCCCAGCCAGTCGCTCAGCGAGATCTATCCCGCGGCGCGCTTCAAGGACGACATGGCCAGCGGCGTGAGCCTGGGCATGACCGGCCTGGCCTACAACGCCAAGATGTTCAAGGAGAAGGGCTGGGCGCCGCCCACTTCGTGGATGGACCTGGCCGACCCCAAGTACAAGGGCAAGGTGGTGTTCCAGTCGATGTCGTCGTCGTCCTTCGGGCTGCACGGCTTCCTGATGTTCAACCGCATCCAGGGCGGCAACGACAAGAACGTGGAGCCGGGCTTCAAGGCCTGGCCCACCACCGTCGGGCCGAACGTGCTGGAGTACATCCCGAGCTCGGCCAAGCTGTCGGAGATGGTTCAGACCGGCGAGGCGGCCATCTTCCCGCTGACGCCCACGGCCGTCGCGGCGCTCAAGACCAAGGGCATTCCGGTGGAGTACGCGCCGCCCAAGGAAGGCGCGGTGGTGCTGATGGTGGGCCAGTGCGTGATCGCCAACAACAGCGAGCCCGAGCTGTCGCAGAAGCTCGCCGAGTTCCTGCTGAGCCCGGTGGCGCAGGCCAACGTGCTGCAGTACGGCGCGCAGATCCCGACCAACCCCAAGACCCCCGCCGAGGGTGAAGGCGCCGCGCAGGTGGCGGACATCAACAAGTGGATGAAGACGGCCGTGACCATCGACTGGGAAAGCATCAACGCCAATCGCCCCGCGTGGAACGCGCGCTGGAACAAGACCATCGAAAAATAGGGCTCGCCCCCAGGCTACGCGCACTTCGTGTCGCTGCGCCAACCCCCTACCGGGGGCAACACCTGAGGCCCGGCAAAGCCGGTTCCTCGGTGTTTCTGGTGTTGGACGGGAGCTATTGCCGGGCCGTCCTGCGCAGCAGCACCGGCAGGCACAGCAGATAGAGCGACGCGGCCGGAGCTAGTCCTGCGCCTCGCCGCAAATCCAGCCGGCGGCCTTCTCCGCCATCATCAGCGTAGGGCTGTTGGTGTTGCCGCTGGTGATGGTGGGCATCGCGCCCGCATCCACCACGCGCAGGCCCCGCACGCCGCGCACGCGCAGCTTCGAGTCGAGCACCGCCATCGGGTCGCCGTCGGCGCCCATCTTGGTGGTGCCGACCGGATGGAAGATGGTGGTGGCGATGTCGCCGGCCAGGCGGGCCAGGTCTTCGTCGGTCTGGTACTGCACCCCGGGCTTCCATTCCTCGGGCTTGTACTTGGCGAGCGCGGGCTGCGACGCGATGCGGCGCGTCACCCGCAGCGAGTCGGCCGCCACCTTGCGGTCTTCGTCGGTGCTCAGGTAGTTGGGGGCGATGGCAGGCGCGTCCTGGAAGCGCCCGCTCTTGATGCGCACCGCGCCACGGCTGGTGGGGTTGAGGTTGCACACGCTGGCGGTGAACGCCGGAAAGCTGTGCAGCGGATCGCCGAAGGCATCGAGCGACAGCGGCTGCACGTGGTACTGCAGGTTGGGCCACTCGTGCTCTGGCGAGCTGCGCGTGAAGGCGCCGAGCTGCGACGGCGCCATGCTCATCGGGCCGCTGCGCCTGAGCATGTACTCGAGCCCGATCTTCGCCTTGCCGACCATCGACGAGGCCAGCACATTGAGCGTGGGCGCGCCGCTGATCTTGTAGACCGCGCGGATCTGAAGGTGGTCCTGCAGGTTGGCGCCGACGCCGGGCGCGTCGACCACCACCTCGATGCCGTGCTGGCGCAGCAGCGCGGCCGGGCCGATGCCCGAGAGCTGCAGGATCTGCGGCGAGCCGATGGCGCCCGCGCTCAGGATCACCTCGCGCGTGGCTTGCGCGGTGACCGTCTCGCTGCCGTTCCACACCTCGGCGCCGGTGCAGCGGCGCGTGCCGTCGGGCAGCGTCTCGAACAGCAGGCGCGACACCTGCGCGCCGGTCCACAGCTCGAAGTTGGGCCTGCCATAGCAGGTCGGACGCAAGAAGGCCTTGGCGGTGTTCCAGCGCCAGCCGTTCTTCTGGTTGACCTGGAAGTAGCCCACGCCCTCGTTGCTGCCGCGGTTGAAGTCGGTGGTGTGCGGCACGTCGGCCTGGGCCGCGGCTTCGGCGAAGGCGTCGAGGATGTCCCAGCGCAGCCGCTGCTTCTCGACGCGCCATTCGCCGCCGGCGCCGTGCATCTCGTCGGCGCCGAGGTAGAAGTCTTCGTGTTTCTTGAAGGCTGGCAGCACGTTCTGCCATCGCCACGACTCGTCGCCCGTGAGCTGCGCCCACTGCTCGTAGTCGCGCGACTGGCCGCGCATGTAGATCATGCCGTTGATGCTGGAGCTGCCGCCCAGCGTCTTGCCGCGCGGATAGCGCAGCACGCGGCCGTTGAGGCCGGCGTCGGACTCGGTGCTGTAGAGCCAGTCGGTGCGCGGATTGCCGATGCAATACAGGTAGCCGACCGGAATGTGGATCCAGTGGTAGTCGTCCTTGCGGCCGGCCTCGATGAGCAGCACGCGCTTGCTCTTGTCGGCGCTTAGCCGGTTGGCCATGAGCGAGCCGGCGGTGCCGGCCCCGATGATGATGTAGTCGAATTGGGTCTCGCTCATGGCGTTTGACTTGTCTCTCTTTTTTGTTCGACGAAATTTCTGGCCGGGATGGCGGCGCCCCTCGCGCCGCACTGCATGCTACTTGGCCGTGGGCATGACGAACTCGGCACCCTTGCCGATGCTCTCAGGCCAGCGCTGCATGACCGACTTCTGCTTGGTGTAGAAGCGCACGCCCTCTTCCCCGTAGGCATGCATGTCGCCGAACAGCGAGCGCTTCCAGCCGCCGAAGCCGTGCCAGGCCATGGGCACCGGGATCGGCACGTTGATGCCGACCATGCCGACCTGGATGCGGCGGCTGAATTCGCGCGCCACGTTGCCGTCGCGGGTGAAGCAGCTCACGCCGTTGCCGAACTCGTGCGCGTTGACCAGGTCGACCGCGTCCTTGAAGTTGGCCACGCGCACGCAGCTGAGCACCGGGCCGAAGATTTCTTCCTTGTAGATGCGCATCTCGGGCGTGACGTGGTCGAACAGCGTGCCGCCCATCCAGAAACCGTCGCCGCATCCTTCGCCCGCCTTGTTGCCGTCGAACTCGCGGCCGTCCACCAGCAGCTTCGCGCCTTCCTTCTCGCCCAGGTCGATGTAGCCGGTGATGCGTTCATGCGCGGCGCGCGTGACGATCGGGCCCATCTCGGCCGCGAGGTTGGTGCCGTTGAGCACCTGCAGCGTCTTTGTGCGCTCGATGAGCTTGGGGATGATCTTGTCGGCCACGTCGCCCACCAGCACCGCCACGCTGATGGCCATGCAGCGCTCGCCGGCCGAGCCGTAGCCCGCGCCGATCAGCGCGTCGACGGTCTGGTCGATGTCGGCGTCGGGCAGCACCACCATGTGGTTCTTCGCGCCGCCCAGGGCCTGCACGCGCTTGCCGTGGCGGGCGCCGGTTTCGTAGATGTAGTTGGCGATGGGCGTGGAGCCGACGAAGCTGATGGCCTTGACGTCGGGGTGCTCCAGCAGCGCGTCGACCGCGGCCTTGTCGCCCTGCACCACGTTGAACACACCGTCGGGCAGGCCGGCTTCCTTCAGCAGCTCGGCCATGCGCAGCGAGGGCGTCGGGTCGGTCGGGCTGGGCTTGAGCACGAAGGTGTTGCCCGCGGCGATGGCCACCGGGAACATCCACATCGGCACCATCACCGGGAAGTTGAAGGGCGTGATGCCGGCGACCACGCCCAGGGGCTGGCGCAGCGTCCAGTTGTCGATGCCGGTGCTCACCTGGTCGGTGAAGTCGCCCTTGAGCAGCTGCGGAATGCCGCAGGCGAACTCGACGATGTCGATGCCGCGGCTGACTTCGCCCTGCGCGTCGGTGAAGACCTTGCCGTGCTCGGCGGTGATCATGCGGGCCAGCTCGTCCTTGTGCTCGTTGAGCAGCTGCAGGAACTTGAACATGACGCGCGCGCGGCGGATGGGCGGGGTGTCGGCCCAGGCCGGGAAGGCGGCCTGCGCGGCGGCCACGGCGGCGGAAACCTGCGCCACATCGGCCAGGCCGACCTTGCCGGTGACGGCGCCGGTGGCGGGGTTGGTCACGTCCTGCGTGCGGCCGGAAGTGTTGGCGGCAGGCTGGCCGCCGATGAAGTGGTCGATGTTCGTGGTGGGCATGGGGACTGTGCTTTCGCGTGACGGGTCAAGAGGGGGAATGCGGCCAGTTTAGGCAGCGTGCCCCCTCGCGCCTAGACACGAAACTTGAATTTATTGTTCACCATGGCGAACAATGGATGCATGAAACCCCAAAATATCGAGTCGCTCTGGACCCACCTGCACTGGCTCACGGTGCTGGCGCAGCAAGGCAGCTTCACCGCCGCCGCGCTGCGCCTGGGCGTGAGCAAGGCGGCCATGAGCCAGCGCATCGCCGAGCTGGAGCATGCGGCCGGCGCGCCATTAGTGCAGCGCACGACGCGCAGCGTGCGGCTCACCGAGGCGGGCCGGCGGCTGGTGGACGACATGCGCGCGCCCTTCGAGCAGATTGCGCACAGCTTCGCCGGCGTGCGCGACCTGGCGGGCGTGCCGCGCGGGCTGGTGCGGGTGACGGCGCCGGTGGCCTTCGCGCGCCAGCAGCTGGTGCCGCGGCTGGCCGACTTCCTGCGCGCGCAGCCCGAGGTGCGCATCGAGCTCGACCTGTCGGACCGGCTCAGCTCGCTCGCAATGGAGGGTTTCGACCTCGCGATCCGCCACACCGCCGCCCCGCCCGACACCCACGTGGCCTGGACGCTGTGCGAGACCCAGTCGGTGCTGGTGGCCAGCCGCGCCTACCTGCGCCGCCGCGGCACGCCGCGCGAGCCCCAGGCGCTGGCCGGCCACGACTGCCTGCACTACCCGCGCGCCCAGGAAACGCCGACCTGGCACTTCGAGGCCAAGGCCTCGGCGCCGCGTATCACGGTGCCGGTGTCGGGGCCGCTGGTGGCGAACAACAGCGAGGCGCTGCGCGACGCGGCGCTCACCGGGCTGGGCATCGCGCTGGTGCCCGACTTCAGCGCGCAGTCGGCGCTGCAGTCGGGCAAGCTGCAGCAGGTGCTGCCGCAATGGCGATCGGTGGGCGCTTTCGGCGAGCGGCTGTATGCAATACGGCCCTATGCCACGCACGTGCCGCAGGCGGTGACGGCGTTCGTGGCATGGCTGCGCGAGGCGCTGGCGGACGGCTTCGCGGCCTGAGCGGGTGGGCGTTCGCCGTGAGAGCCCGTGGCCTCGGCGCGCCCGAGGTGTTAATTAAGAAAAGCTGAAGAAACGGCGTGGTGCCCTACGCGAACGAGGGGTCTGCAACACGTGCACGGCGGATGCACCCGGTTACGATGCGCGATTCGCACCTGGCTTTTGTTAACTTTCCCGCTCGTACGCCCTATGTCCCCTGCCCAATCGCCTGCCGACGCTCCAGCCGCCGACAGCGCGTGGCCCGGCCTCGGACAGCAGGAGCGGGACGGCCGGCAGTGGACCGTGGCCACCGGCCGCTGGACCACGCTGGCGATGTCGTCCAAGCCGGCCTGGCAGGCGCTGTCGAAGAGCCTGGAGGCAGCCCCGGCAACCGACGACCGCGCCTGGGACCTGCGCGCGATCGAGCAGCTCGACCACATCGGCGCGCAGCTGCTGTGGGAACACTGGCGCCACGCCTGGCCCGCCGCGCTGGAGATGGCGCCGCAGCACAAGGCGGTGCTCGACCATGTGGCGCAATACACCGTCGCCACGCCCGAGGAACCCTCGCCCACGCTGAACGACCGCCTGCGCGCGTTCTCGCACAACGGCCCGCGCGCGATGATCGTGATGCGCGACTTCACCAGCCTGCTCGGCCAGCTCGCGATCGACCTCTGCGCGCTGGTCCGCGCGCCGCACCGCGGACCGTGGCGCGATTTCTCCGGGCACCTGTACCAGTTCGGCGCCACCGCGCTGCACATCACGGCGCTGGTCGGGCTCCTGATCGGCGTGGTGCTGGCCTACCTGATCTCGCAGCAGCTGCGGCAGTACGGCGCCGAGACCTTCGTGGTGAACATCCTCGGCCTCTCGCTGATCCGCGAGCTGGGGCCGGTGCTGGCGGCGGTGCTGATCGCCGGGCGCTCGGGCTCGGCCATCACCGCGCAGATCGGCGTGATGCGCGTGACCGAAGAGCTCGACGCGATGCGCGTGATGGGCATCGCCCATGGCTTCCGGCTGGTGATGCCGCGCGTGCTGGCGCTGGCCATCGCCATGCCGCTGATCAGCCTGTGGACCTCGATGGCGGCGCTCGCGGGCGGCATGCTGGCTGCCGACGCGGCGCTCAATATCTCGCCGTCGTACTTCCTGTCGGCGCTGCCGCGCGCGGTGCCCATTTCCAACCTGTGGCTGGCCATGGCCAAGTCGGCGGTGTTCGGCGTGCTGATCGCGCTGATCGGCTGCCACTTCGGCATGAAGGTCAAGCCCAACACCGAGAGCCTGGGGCGCGGCACCACCTCGTCGGTGGTGACCTCTATCACCGCGGTGATCCTGGTGGACGCGCTCTTCGCCGTGCTCTTCAAAGGCATCGGCTTCCGGGGATGACGAGATGAGCATGCCCGTGCGCCCCGACACCGACCAGACCGTGGTGGACATCCGCGGCCTGTGGACGGTGTTCAAGAACGCCGACGGCGAGCAGGTGGTGCATCGCGACCTGCGGCTGCACATCGACCGCGGCGAGGTGCTGTCGCTGGTCGGCGGTTCGGGCACCGGCAAGACGGTGCTGCTGCGCCAGATCCTCGGGCTGGAAAAGCCCACGCGCGGCCATGTCGAGGTGCTGGGCCAGGAACCGGGCGAACTCAGCGCCTCGGGCGCGGCCAACGTGGGCATGCTGTTCCAGCACGGCGCGCTGTTTTCGGCCTTCAGCGTGCTGGAGAACATCGCGTTTCCGCTGCGCGAGCTGAAGCTGCTGCCCGACGAGCTGATCCGCCACGCGGCGCTGGTGAAGCTGCAGATGGTGGGCCTGGAGCCCCGGCACGCCAACATGAGCCCGTCGGACCTGTCGGGCGGCATGATCAAGCGCGTGGCGCTGGCGCGCGCGCTCATCATGGACCCGCCGCTGCTGCTGCTGGACGAGCCCACGGCCGGCCTCGACCCCGAGGCCTCCGACAGCTTCTGCAACCTGCTGCGCGGCCTGCACCGCGAGCTGGGCCTGACGGTGGTGATGGTCACGCACGACCTGGACACGCTGTTCGACCTGAGCACCCGCATCGCGGTGCTGGCAGACCAGAAGGTGATCGTCACCGGCGCGGCGCGCGAGGTCATCGCGTATCCGCATCCGTTCATCCACGAATATTTTCTCGGCGGGCGCGGGCAGCGCGCCCTGGAGGCCCTGCACGACAAGCCCGCCGACGCAACTCTCGCATCGCAGCCCGCCGCGGAGGCGGGCCGCTGAAAGGTAGGTAGCCACCATGGAAAACAAGGCCCATGCCCTCGCCGCCGGCGCCTTCGTGCTCGGCCTGATCGCCGCGCTCGTCGCGCTGGTGATCTGGTTCACGCGCGACAACACCGTGCGCAACGTCTACGAACTGTCCACGCGCGAAGCCGTGAGCGGCCTGCAGCCGCAGGCCATGGTGCGCTACCGCGGCATCGCGGTGGGCAAGGTGACGTCGATCGACTTCGACCCCAAGGTCAAGGGCAACGTGCGGGTGCGCATCACGGTCGACGAGCGCGTGCCGCTCACCACCTCCAGCTTTGCCACGCTGAGCTACCAGGGCGTGACCGGCCTGGCCTTCATCGCGCTGGACGACAAGGGCGAGTCGACCGTGTCGCTCAAGCCGGACAACGACGACCCGCCGCGCATCCCGCTCAAGCCGTCGATGCTGGCGCAGCTGCAGGACCGCGGCGAAGCCATCATCAACCAGGTCGAGGAAGTGACCAAGCGCGCCAACCAGCTGCTGAGCGACCCCAACCAGAAGCGCGCCGCCGATGCGCTGGAGAACATCGCGGCCGCCTCGGCCAGCGCCAACACGCTGCTCAAGACGCTCGACAACACGGTCAAGACCGGCCTGAACCCGGCGCTGACGAAGCTGCCCGACACCATGGCCTCGGTGAAGAAGGCGGCGGGCGACGTCTCGCGCGTGGCCAACAACTTCAACACCACCGTCGTGCGGCTGAACGCGCCCGACGGCCCGGTCGAGCGCCTGAGCGACGGCACCAAGGCGCTGGCGCAGGCGGTCGACTCGTTCAACTCGGCCACGCTGCCGCGCGTGAACCGCGTGGCGGACGACACCTCGCACGCCATCCGCCGGCTGGGCCGCGCGGCCGACAGCATCAACGACAACCCGCAATCGCTGCTGTTCGGCAACGGCGGCACGGCGGCGGGCCCGGGCGAGCCGGGTTTCAGCGCCCCCGCCGCGACGCGGCCCTGAGGGAGAGAAGAGGCCCATCATGACCATGAACGCCACCATCCATGCCATCCGTTCGCTGGCGAAGCCGCGCCGCGCTGCCGCCACGGCGGCGCTGGCCGTCGGCTTCGCGCTGCTGGCGGCCGGCTGCGGCGCGCTGCCCGACAAGCCCGCGCGCGCAACGCTGTACGACTTCGGCCCCGGCCCCACCACTGCCACCGCCACGCAGGCGCAGGCATCGGCCCCGGCGCAGATGCGCCCCACCCTCGCGCTGGCCGAGTTCGAGAGCAACAGCCGCCTCGACGGCACGCAGATCCTCTACCGCCTGGGCTACGCCGACGCCAACGAGCTGCGGCCCTACGGCCAGTCGCGCTGGAGCATGCCGCCGGCGCAACTGCTGCGCCAGCGGCTGCGCGACACGCTGTCGGAGCGCCGCACGGTGCTCGGCCCGGAAGAAAGCGCGACCATCTCGCGCAGCAAGGGCGAAGTGCCCGACACGCTGCGCATCTCGCTCGACGAGTTCAGCCACTATTTCGATTCGGCCAGCGCCAGCGTGGGCCTGGTGCGCCTGCGCGCCACGCTGATCCGCGGCACCCCCGCCGGCGACCGCGTGCTGGGCCAGCGCCTTTTCACCGTGCGCAGCCCCGCGCCGAGCGCCGACGCGCCCGGCGGGGTGAAGGCGCTGGTCTCGGCCAGCGACGCCGCCGTGGCCGATGTGGTGCAGTGGGTCGACCAGTTGCAGAAGTGATCGACTCAACCAACATAGATATTCGAAAAATGCGGAAAATGCTAATATCTATGTATGCCGAAGAAGTCCCAAGCTCTGGCGGCCATGCCTTCAGCCATTTCCGCAGAGCTTCGCGCCCTGGGCGCCAACTTGGCCATCGCCAGGAAGCGCCGAAAACAATCCATTGAGAATTGGGCCGCTCGCATTGGCGTGTCCGCACCAACAGTGGCCCGGATGGAAAGCGGGGATCCGAGCGTAGGCATGGGTATTTACGCGACCGCGCTCTGGATGATCGGTCGCAGCCAGCAACTCCCGACACTCGCTGACCCTTCACAAGATCTTGGCGCGCTCGAAGATGACATCCGTGAGGCACAGCAGCGCGCCGTGAGGCGGGCGCCGTCCATCAGCCAGCGCCTGGCTCAAGACTCGCCGACGCGCGAGGTCGGCAGCGTCAAGCAGATCCTGGAGACTCTTCGCGCTTCGCAAAGCTCCACCGGGATCGATCCCCCGCGACGTCTTCCTGAAATCCAGAGAAGCGAGCACCCGTCTCCCTCCGGCCTGGACCAGGGTCGGATGCAACGGCAGAAGGATGCGGTGAATCTTCGGGGGGACGCGCCTGTGGCTGGATCCCAGGCGAAGTCTCTGCGCGATACCTTGAACGCACTTCGCATCGCAAATAACTCTGGTCTGCCCGCCCCCGGAAAGAAGAAATCGAAGTGACGCCAGCAGACCTTTCAACGTTCGAGCCCCGGGACACGCTGTTCCTGTGGTGGCTAGGGGATCCTGTCAGTCCGCGCCTGATCGGAGAACTGAGGACGTTTCGCGCCATGCGCGGCGTTTCCCTGCGCTACTCGACAGACTGGTTGAATTCGGGCTTTGCAATCAGCGAGAACTGCCCGCTGATAGATCTCGAATTCATCCCGGAAGACGTGGAGACAGCGGTCGGGGCCGTCGACGACGCGCGGCCCGACCGATGGGGCGAGCGTGTCATCAATGCACTCGACAAGCCCCAAAGGCGATCGCTGATGGAATACCTTTTCTATGCGGGAGACGATCGATTCGGCGCCCTCGGGGTGTCCCTGTCAGACGTCGAATATGTGCCGCGCACACTGGGACCGCTGCCTGGAATGGCAGACGTTGCATCGATCCAGGCGATGGTCGAATCCGTGCTTTCGGGCCAAGCCGTGCCGGACGCGAAGCGCCGACTGATCGTGCCCAGTGTGACGATGGGAGGGGCTCGGCCCAAAGCCCTTGTCGACATCGAAGGGGCGCAATGGATCGTGAAGTTCTCCGAGCATGGCGAGGATGTGGACATGCCGCTGGTCGAGCACGCAACCATGACGCTCACGAAGAAGGCTGGAATCAGTTCGGCGGAAACGCGGGCAATCCCGCTAGCCAGGGGGCACGCGGTTGCCGTAAAGCGCTTCGACCGCATCGGCAATGCCAGGGTGCATGCGCTCTCTGCGAACACGGCCTTGAAAGCGGCTGGAGTGCGAGTGCCAGGCTACCCGGAGCTCGCGCAATTGCTACGCCGCCGAGGCGTTGTGAAGAATCAGCTTTTTCGCAAGGACATGGCTGAGCTGTTTGATCGCATGGTGTTCAACATACTCATCGACAACACGGACGATCATGAGAAGAATCACGTGCTCCTTCAATCGGACGCCGCGGAGTACGAACTGTCCCCGGCGTTCGATGTACTGCCTACCGGGCACGCGCTCGGCTACCAGGCAATGCGTGTCGGCAAGAAAAATCAAGACTCCACTATCGAGAACGCGTTCAGCGAGCATGCGCAATTCGGACTCAGCGCGGACGATGCCGCACTGAGCATCCGTCGTGTTGCGGGCGTGGTCGACGGCTGGAAAGATCACTTCGCCGCGGCCGGTGTAGGCGAGCAAGACATCGAGAACCTAGCCAGGCAGATTGATCGTGCCTTCCTGCTAGATCAGCGCATTGCGGTGCGGTGATCGTGGTGGGTGGAGCGCCGGTGTTGCTTGGCGACTGCTTCAGCCCCAACCCGCCAGCAACTTCGGCAACAGGTCTTCCGACTCCCCCCGCAACACCACGGAGGCCGCATCGTCCAGGTGCGGCAGCGGCTCCAGGTTCAGCGTGACGAGCCGTGCACCGTGCGCCAGCGCCGTCTGCGGCAGTTCGGCGGCCGGGTAGACGATGGTGGTGCTGCCCACCACCATGAACAGATCGCACTCCTGCGCGGCCACCTGCGCGTCGAGCAGCACGCCGGCATTCAGCATCTCGCCGAACATCACGACGTCGGGGCGCGCATGCGAGCCGCAGCGCAGGCAGCGGTGGAAGGGCCAGGGGCCGCTTCGGTTGCCGCAGCGGTCGCAGCGCCAGCGGCGCAGCGAGCCGTGCAGTTCGAGCACGTCCTGCCCGCCGGCCAGCGTGAGCAGGCCGTCGACGTTCTGCGTCACCAGCCGCGTGGCCGGCCGCAGCCGCTGCAGCGCCGCGAGCGCGGCGTGGCCCGGATTGGGCTGTGCCGATTCGATCACCGACATGCGCTGCGCCCAGAACTTCGTGAACCCCGACGGATCGCGCGCCAGGTCTTCGGCGTGGGAGAACTGCAGCGCGTTCTGGCTCTTCCAGAGGCCGTCGGCGTCGCGGTAGGTCGGAATGCCGGAGGCGCGGGACAGGCCGGCGCCGGAGAACACCACGATGCGCCGGGCATCGCGCAGCAGCCGTGCGGCCGCCTGTACTGCTTCGAAGGTGGAGGTGTTTTCTGGTGTGACGCGCGTCATCGCTCTGGTTTGGGGGAATTCGCCGGGGCGGGAACGGCGGTGGCGCCCAGGCGCTGCGACACGGTGTCCGCACAGGCCTTGAGCGCGCGGGAGATCTCGCCGTCCCACGCCGTATCGAAGATGCCGGCCGGGCCGATGGCGGTGACGGCCAGCACGATGGCGCCAGTGTGGTCGAACACCGGCGCGGCCATGGCGCTCACGCCCTCGATGACCTCGCCGTCGGAGCGGCTGATGCCGTGGTCGCGCACTTCTTTCAGCTGGCGCTCGAAGTCGCTCCATGAAGGCAGCGGCTGCACCGGCGGCATGCCGGCCGGCTGCGCGGGCTCGGCGCCCTTGCGCTGCTTCTGGCGCTGGCGCTCTTCCTCGAGCAGGCGGCGCACCACCTCGGCGTCGAGGTAGGTGGCGAAGACGCGGCCCGAGGCGGTGTTGGTCAGCGAGAACACCGTGCCGTGCCGCATGTTCACGTGCACAGGCGACGGCGACTCGGCCGTGCGGACGATGGTCGCGCCGCGCGCGCCCCACACGGCCAGCGCCACGGTGTGGCCGATCTGCTGGGCGAGCTGGCCGATCAGCGGCGTGGCGATGTGCACCGGGTCGGCCTGCTGCAGGCTGATGAGCCCCAGTTGCAAGGCCAGCGGGCCGAGCAGATAGTGGCCGCTGGCGCGGTCCTGCTCGATGAGGCCCAGGCGCCCGAAGCTGACCATGTACGGGTGCGCCTTGGCCGCCGTCATGTCGGCTTCCCGCGCCAGGTCCTTCAGCGCCATGGGCCGGCCGTGGTGCACCAGCGCCCGCAGCAGCTGGCCGCCGACCTCGATGCTCTGGATGCCGCGCTGGGCGCGGTCGGTGTCAGTGGCCATGGCTGCCTTTGGCGTCCGGTTGTTCGTTCATGAAGAAGGGATTAGACATTAACTGATCCGGCGCTTACACTCCGAAAATTCGTTAACCGCAAATTCGTTCGACTTAAACGAATCACAGATTCCAACCCACCGACGGAGACACACGATGAGCCAAGCCAAGAAATTCGCCAGCCAGGCCGACATGGAAGAGAAGAAGATCACCTTCAGCCAGATCTCCGAACATGCCTGGGCCTACACCGCCGAGGGCGACCCCAACACCGGCATCGTCATCGGCAACGACTGCGTGCTGGTGGCCGACACCCAGGCCACCCCCGCCATGGCCGCCGACGTGGTGCGCCGCATCCGCGAGGTGACCGACAAGCCCATCAAGTACGTGGTGCTCACCCACTACCACGCGGTGCGGGTGCTGGGCGCGGCAGGCTACGGCGCCGAGCACATCCTGGCCAGCCAGGACACGCGCGACCTGATCGTCGAGCGCGGCGAACAGGACAAGGCCAGCGAAATCGGCCGCTTCCCGCGCCTGTTCCAGAACGTCGAGACCGTGCCCCCGGGCCTGACCTGGCCCACCATGACCTTCACCGGCAAGATGACGCTGTGGCTGGGCAAGCTCGAAGTGCAGCTCATCCAGCTGGGCCGCGGCCACACCAAGGGCGACACCGTCGTCTGGCTGCCGCAGGAACGCACGCTGCTGTCGGGCGACCTGGTCGAGTTCGGCGCCACGCCGTACGCCGGCGACGCCTACTTCAAGGACTGGCCGCAGACGCTGGACAACATCGCCGCGCTCAAGCCCGTGGCGCTGGTGCCGGGCCGCGGCGCCGCGCTCACCACGCCCGAGGCCGTGGCGGAGGGCCTGACGGGCACGCGCAACTTCATCTCCGACGTGTACGCCAGCGTGCAGGAAGGCGTGAAGGCCGGCCGCGACCTGAACGCGGTCTACAAGGAGACCTACGAAAAGCTCAAGCCCAAGTACAGCCAGTGGGTGATCTTCGACCACTGCATGCCCTTCGACGTGAGCCGCGCCTACGACGAGGCCTCGGGCCATGCCGATCCGCGCGTGTGGACGGCCGAGCGCGACATCGAGATGTGGAAGGCGCTCGAAGGCTGATCCCGCATCGCTCCCTCCCCCGCTGGGGGAGGGCTGGGGTGGGGGCAGGCAGAGCGTCCGAAGTGAACGCCGCGTGCCCCCATCCCGACCTTCCCCCAAAGGGGGAAGGAGCAAGACAAGGACAAAGGACACGGAGACAAGTACGTGATCGACTATCAAAGCCTGCGCTTCGACTACAAGCGCCACGCCGACCAGGACGCGGCGGCACCGGCGCGACACCCCGTCGTGATCGTCGGCGCCGGCCCGGTGGGCCTCACGCTGGCCATCGACCTCGCACTGCGGCAGGTGCCCGTGGTGCTGCTCGACAACGACAACACCCTGTCCAGCGGCTCGCGCGCGATCTGCTTCGCCAAGCGCACGCTCGAGGTGTTCGACCGCCTCGGCTGCGGCGACCGCATGGTCGACAAGGGCGTGTCGTGGAACGTCGGCAAGGTGTTCTTCCATGACGAGCAGGTCTACAGCTTCGACCTGCTGCCCGAGCCCGGCCACGAGCGCCCGGCCTTCATCAACCTGCAGCAGTACTACGTCGAGGGCTACCTCGTCGAGCGCGTGGCCGCGCTGCCGCTCATCGACCTGCGCTGGAACCACAAGGTGACCGGCATCGAGCAAGGCGGCGACGGCGCGGTGCTGACGGTGGAAACGCCCCAGGGCGAGTACCGGCTGCGTGCCGGCTACGTCGCCGCCTGCGACGGCTCGCGCTCCCCCACGCGCCAGATGCTGGGCCTGGAAGCAAAAGGCCGGATCTTCCGCGACCGCTTCCTGATCGCCGACATCACGATGGACGCGCACCTGCCCACGGAGCGCCGCTTCTGGTTCGACCCCTCGTTCCACCCCGGCCAGAGCGTGCTGCTGCACAAGCAGGCCGACGGCATGTGGCGCGTCGACTTCCAGCTCGGCTGGGACGCCGACCCGGCGGAAGAGCGCAAGCCGGAGAACATCACGCCGCGGGTGCGCGCGCTGCTCGACAGCATCGGCTTCGAGGGCGTGCAGTTCCAGATCGGCTGGGCCAGCGTCTACACCTTCGCCTGCCAGCGCATGGAGCGCTTCCGCCACGGCCGCGTGCTGTTCGCGGGCGACTCGGCGCACGGCGTGTCGCCGTTCGGCGCGCGCGGCGCCAACTCGGGCGTGCAGGACGCGGACAACCTCGCCTGGAAGCTCGCGGCCGTGGTGCAAGGCCAGGCGCCCGATGCGTTGCTCGACAGCTACGCCAGCGAACGCGAATTCGCGGCCGACGAGAACATCCGCAACTCCACGCGCGCCACCGACTTCATCACGCCCAAGAGCGACGTGAGCCGCCTCTTCCGCGACGCGGTGCTGGAGCTGACCCGCCGCCATGCCTTCGCGCGCACGCTGGTCAACAGCGGGCGCCTGTCGGTGGCCACGGTGCTGCGCGATTCGCCGCTCAACACGCCCGACGCCGACGCCTTCGCCGGCACGATGGTGCCCGGCGCGGCGGCTGCCGACGCACCCGTGGCCCGCGCCGGCGGCAGCACCGGCTGGCTGCTGCGCGAATGCCATGCCGAGCGCTTCACCGCGCTGGTGTTCGGCCAGGGCGACGCCGCCGAGCGCAGCCTGCAGGCGCTGAAGGAATGCGACCTGCCGCTGCACGTGGTGCGCGTGGAAGACACCACGCCCGACGGCGAACTCGCCACGCGGCGCTACGACGCGCGGGCCGGCACCGTCTACCTGCTGCGGCCCGACCAGCACGTGTGCGCGCGCTGGCGCAGCCCCACGCCCACCCTCATCCGCGCGGCCGTCGACCGCGCACTGGCCAAGGCATGAACGCCATGCAAGCACCACAGCAACTGATCACCACGCCCAACCTCGAGGCGCCCGACGATTTCTACGA
Source organism: Variovorax sp. MPBD4-3 (assembly GCF_058809745.1). Lineage (NCBI taxonomy): Bacteria > Pseudomonadati > Pseudomonadota > Betaproteobacteria > Burkholderiales > Comamonadaceae > Variovorax > Variovorax sp. MPBD4-3. The sequence goes on along the minus strand of NZ_JBXASW010000028.1, from coordinate 33,791 downwards.
GGCGCTCATCGAAGCGCACCAGGGGCTTTCCAACGAAGAGAGCCACGCCTTCAACGCCCGCCTGGTGCTCGTGCTGGCCAACCACATCGGCTCGCTGGCCGTGCTGCGCGAGGCCTTCGACGCGGCGCGCGCCGGCTGAGTCCCGGCCTTCGCATTCCAACCTCATCGCGATTTTTCGAAAGAGAAAACACATGACCCAAGCAACCCCGCCCTCCGAACGGCGCTACCAGAGCGGCTTCGGCAACGAATATGCCTCCGAGGCGGTGCCCGGCGCCCTGCCCCAGGGCCGCAACAACCCGCAGCGCGGCCCCTTCGACCTCTACACCGAGCTGATCTCCGGCACCGCCTTCACCGCGCCGCGCCACGAGAACCGCCGCACCTGGCTGTACCGCCGCCAGCCCTCGGTGGTGTCGGGCCGCTACCAGCCGTATGCGCAGCCGCACTGGACCACCGGCGCCGACCGCGAGATCGCGCTGCCGCCCGAGCCGCTGCGCTGGCATCCGCAGCCGCTGGACGGCGCGGACGGCGTCGACTTCATCGACGGCATGCACACCATCGCGGCCAACGGCGACGCCGAGTCGCAGGTCGGCATCGGCTCGCTGATGTACCTGGCCGGCCGCTCGATGGAGCGCCGCGCCTTCGTCAACGCCGACGGCGAAATGCTGCTGGTGCCCCAGCAGGGCCGCCTGGTCGTCACCACCGAGCTGGGCGTGCTCGACGTGAAGCCCGGCGAAATCGCGGTGTTGCCGCGCGGCATGGCCTTCAAGGTGGCGCTGCCGGACGGGCTCTCGCGCGGCTACGTGTGCGAGAACTACGGTGCGCACTTCCGCTTGCCCGAACTCGGCCCCATCGGCTCGAACGGCCTGGCCAACGCGCGCGACTTCCAGGCGCCAGTGGCGGCCTTCGAAACGGAGGAAGGCGGCTACGAGATCGTCAAGAAATTCGGCGGTCGCTTCTGGCAGGCGCCGATGAAGCAGTCGCCCTTCAACGTGGTCGCCTGGCACGGCAACCTGTCGCCGGTGAAGTACGACACGGCGCACTTCATGGTGATCGGCTCGATCAGCTTCGACCATCCGGATCCGTCGATCTTCACCGTGCTGACATCGCCCAGCGACACGCCTGGCACCGCCAACTGCGACTTCGTGATCTTCCCGCCGCGCTGGATGGTGATGGAGAACACCTTCCGCCCGCCGTGGTTCCACCGCAACCTCATGAGCGAGTTCATGGGCCTGGTGCTGGGCGAGTACGACGCCAAGCCGGGCGGCTTCAAGCCCGGCGGCGCGAGCCTGCACAACTGCATGGTGCCGCACGGGCCGGACGAGGAAGCCTTCGACAAGGCCACGAATGCCGACCTCAAGCCGCACAAGCTCGACAACACGCTGGCCTTCATGTTCGAGAGCCGCTACCGCTTCATTCCCACCAACTTCGCGCTGAAAAGCAGCGCACTCGACACAGACTACGCCGACTGCTGGGCCGGCCTGAAAGATCAATTCAAAGCATGAAGACTGTTTTCACCCTCACCCGCCGCGCGACGGCCGTCGCACTGCTGGCCGTGCCCTTCCTTGCGCACGCGGCCGACTATCCGTCGAAGCCGATCAGGTTCGTCGTGCCCTACACGCCCGGCGGCACCACCGACCTGGTGGCGCGCACCGTGGGACAGAAGGTGTCGGAGAAGCTGGGCCAGCCGGTGCTGATCGACAACCGCGGCGGCGCGGGCGGCAACATCGGCATGGACGCCGTGGCCAAGGCCGCGCCCGACGGCTACACCATCGGCTTCGGCGCCATCTCGACCAATGCGCTGAACCCGCACATCTACAAGTCGATGGCCTTCGACCCGCGCAAGGACTTCACCGCCATCAGCCTGCTGGGCACCTCGACCATCGTGCTGGAAGTGCCCGCCGCCTCGGCCATCAAGACCGTGCCCGACCTGATCGCCGCCGCCAGGAAGAACCCGGGCATGCCCTACGCCACCGCGGGCGCCGGCACCTCAATGAACCTGGCCGGCGTGATGTTCGCGCAGATGACCGGCACCGAACTCGTGCACGTGGCCTACAAGGGCAGCGGTCCGGCCATCACCGACATGCTGGGCAACAACATCGGCGTGATGTTCGACAACCTGCCGGCCTCGCTGCCGCACATCCAGGCCGGCAAGCTGCGCGCGCTGGCGGTGGCGGGCCCGGCGCGCTCGCCCTCGCTGCCCGACGTGCCGACCATGGCCGAAGCGGGCCTGAAGGGCTATGCGCTGGAGCCTTGGTTCGGCGTGTACGGCCCGGCCAACCTGCCGGCGCCGGTCGTCAAGGCGCTGAACGAAGCTTTTGTCGAAGCGCTCGCCATGCCCGACGTGAAGGCCAAGCTGGCACAGGCCGGCTTCTCGCCGCGCGGCTCGTCGCCGCAGGAGCTCGCGAAGCTGAGCGAAACGGAATACAAGCGCCTGGGCGACGTCGCCAAGAAGGCCGGCATGTCTGCAGACTGAACAAATTCAAAGAGAGATATCCATGACCGCACTGAACGCCACCCATGACCCGAAGCTGCGCAGCTGGGTCGCCTCGGCCAACGAGGCCGGCAACGACTTCCCCATCCAGAACCTGCCCTTCGGCCGCTTCCGCGCCGCGGGCAGCAGCGAGGCCTTCCGCATCGGCGTCGCCATCGGCGACCAGGTGCTGGACCTGCGCGCCACCGGCCTCGTCGACACCGACGACATGAACGTGCTGATGAACGCCAGCGTGAAGGACCGCCAGGCCCTTCGCGCCGCCATCTCGGCCGGCCTGGCCGAAGGCAGCGACAAGCAGGCCGCATGGTCGAAGGCGCTGCTGGCGCAGGCCAAGGCCGAGATGACGGTGCCATGCCGCATCGGCGACTACACCGACTTCTACACCGGCATCCACCACGCGACCACCATCGGCAAGCTGTTCCGCCCCGACCAGCCGCTGATGCCCAACTACAAGTGGGTGCCCATCGGCTATCACGGCCGCGCCTCGTCGATCGGCATCAGCGGCCAGAGCTTCAAGCGCCCGCAGGGCCAGACCAAGGCACCGGACGCGGAGACGCCGAGCTTCGGCCCTTGCAAGCGGCTGGACTACGAACTGGAGCTGGGCTTCCTGGTCGGCCAGGGCAATGCGCAGGGCGAGCCGATCGCCATCGGCGAGGCGGAAGACCACCTGTTCGGCGTGACGCTGCTCAACGACTGGTCGGCGCGCGACATCCAGGCCTGGGAATACCAGCCGCTCGGCCCCTTCCTGTCGAAGAACTTCGCGAGCACGCTGTCGCCGTGGATCGTGACGGCCGAGGCGCTGGCGCCGTTCCGCGCGAAGTTCGAGCGGCCCGCCGGCGATCCGCAGCCGCTGCCCTACCTCGACTCGCCCGCCAACCGCGAAAGCGGCGCGCTCGACATCACGCTCGAAGTGCTGCTGCAGACCGCGAAGATGCGCGCGGCCGGCGAGGCGCCCGTGCGCCTCACGCGCAGCAACACCACCCAAGCCGCCTACTGGACGGCCGCGCAGCTCATCGCGCACCACACGGTAAACGGCTGCAACCTGCAGCCGGGCGACCTGCTGGGTTCGGGCACGCTGTCGGGCTCCGGCCCCGGCGAGGCGGGCTCGCTGATCGAGCTGACGCTGGGCGGCAAGCAGCCGATCACGCTGGCGAACGGCGAGAAGCGCACGTTCCTGGAAGACGGCGACACGCTGGTGATCCGCGGCTACTGCGAACGCGCCGGCGCCATACGCATCGGCCTGGGCGAAGTCAGCGGCACGGTGGTCTGATTGCTCAGGGCGCGGTGGCGGGCGTCGTCGTTGCCGCGGCCGGCCATGCCACTTCGCTGGCCACGCGCGGCTTGCCGATCGGCGCGGTCGCCTTGCCGATCTTGATGGCCGCCAGGTCGGCCTCGCTGGGGTACTGGTTGGCGAGCCAGTAGTCGAACACCCGGCGCGCGATGGGCGCCGCGGCGCCCGCGCCCCAGCCCGCGTTCTCGACGATCACTGCAATGGCGATCTTCGGGTCGTTCACCGGCGCGAAGCCCATGAACAAAGCGTGGTCCCGCTGGTGCTCTTCGAGCGCGCGGGCGTTGTACTTGGTGTTCTGGGCCTGCGTCACGGCCTGCGCAGTGCCCGTCTTGCCCGCCGCCTGGTAGGCCGCGCCCGCGAACACGCCACGCGCCGTACCGCTGGTGACCACGCTGGTCAGGCCCTCGCGGATCACCGAGATGGCCGACGCCGTGTAGCCGAGGTTTTCCGCCGGCGGCTGCGGCATCGGCACCACCTGCCCGCTCACCGTGTTGCGCGTGGCCAGCACGAGGTGCGGCTTGTGCTTGAGGCCGCCGTCCGCCACGATGGCCGTGGCCTGCGCCAGCTGCAGCATCGTGAAGTTGTTGTAGCCCTGCCCGATGCCCAGCGAGATGGTCTCGCCCGCATACCACTTCTTGGCCTCGGGGCGCTTGTAGGCGTTGCGCTTCCACTCGGTGCTCGGCAGCACGCCGCGCACTTCGCCGCCCAGGTCGATGCCGGTGATCTGGCCGAAGCCCAGCGGCTTCATGGAGTCGTGGATCAGGTCCACGCCCATCTCGTTGGCCAGCGAGTAGAAATAGATGTTGCTCGACAGCTGGATCGCGCGGCGCATGTCGACGCCGCCCAGGTTGCCTTCGGGGCTGCCGAAGCGGTGGCCGCCGAAGTTGAAGTAGCCGGGGTCGTTCACCACCACGCTGGGGCCGCGCTTGCCGGTCTGCAGCGCCGCCAGCGCCATGAAGGGCTTGTAGGTGGAGCCGGGCGGGTAGGTGCCGCGCAGGGCGCGATTCAGCAGCGGCTTGTCGATGGATTCGGTCAGCGCCGCCCAGCTCTCGTTGTCGATGCCTTCGACGAACAGGTTGGGGTCGAAGGTGGGCTTGCTCACGAAGGCCAGCACCTCGCCGGTCTTGGGGTCGATGGCCACCACCGCGCCGCGGCGGTCGCCGTACATGTCCTCGATCAGCTTCTGCAGCTTGATGTCGAGCGACAGCATCACGGTGTTGCCCGGCGTGGCCGGATGGCTGGCCAGGCGGCGCACGGCGCGCCCGCCGGCGGAGGTTTCCATCTGCTCGACGCCGGTCTGGCCGTGCAGCGTCTTTTCGTAGCTCTGCTCGATGCCGAGCTTGCCGATGTAGTCGGTGCCCTTGTAGTTGGCCTGCTCTTCCTCGTCCCAGTCTTCCATCGCGGTCTTCTCGCGCTGGTTGATGCGGCCGATGTAGCCGAGCACGTGCGAGGCCAGCTCGCCCTGCGGGTAGTTGCGGAACAGCCGCGCCTTGATTTCCACGCCCGGGAAGCGGTAGCGCTGGGCCGCGAAGCGCGCCACCTCTTCATCGCTCAGGCGGGTGCGGATGGGGATGGAATCGAAGCTGCGCGAGTCTTCGCGCAGGCGCTTGAAGCGGCGGCGGTCGCGTGGCGACACTTCGAGCACCTGGGTCAGGCTGTCGATGGTTTCCTCGACGTCGTTGACCTTGGAAGGCGTGATCTCCAGCGTGTAGGCCGAATAGTTGGAGGCCAGCACGATGCCGTTGCGGTCGAGGATCAGGCCCCGGTTCGGCACCACCGGCACCACCGCCGTGCGGTTGCTCTCGGCCTGCTCGGCCAGGTCTTCGTGGCGCGTGACCTGCAGGTACACCAGCCGCGCGCACAGCAGCCCGAAGGCGAACAGCACCGCCAGCCCGATGACGATCACCCGGCGCTTGAAGCGCGCGAGGTCGGCGACGACGTTGCGGATTTCGGTCATGGCGGTGGGAGCTTAGGCGCGCGCAGGTGCGATGGCAAATGGGAGCCGAATGCCGCACGAAAGCAGGACGGATTGACTGGGGAACACCGCGGAACGGGCTTTGCCCGGCCGCCGGTGTTGCCCCCGGCGAGGGGGTTGGCGAAGCGACACGAAGTGCGCGGAGCCTGGGGGCGAACTCATAGCGGGCGGTTCTCGTCGGGTTCCGGGGTGCGGCGCTGCGGGGCAAGTAACAGTGCGGTGGCCAGGGGCCAGAGCGCGGCCTCGATGGCCGGGGAGATCAGCACCGTCCAACCCGGAAACACGCCGCCGCCGATCATCCGCGTGACGACCTCGATCAGCTGCGACAACGCAAAGAGCGGCAGCACCTGCAGCGCCTGCGACAGCACCGGATACCAGAGCAGGCGCCGGTGGATGGTGATCGCGAAGAAGCCCAGCGTGGTGTAGGACAGCGCATGCTGGCCGAGCATGGACGACTGGTGCACGTCCATGCACAGGCCGAAGACGAAGGCCGCGCCGATGCCCACGCGGGCGGGCTGGTGCACGCCCCAGAACACGATCACCAGCGCCAGCAGGTCGGGCATCCAGACGGCGCGGCCGATCGGCACCATGTTGACGAGCAGCGCCACCACCAGGCTGGTCCACATGAAGAAGGGGCTGACGGGCAGCAGGAGCTGCTGCTGGCCGGGACGCTTGATCATCGACGTTCTCCCGGCTTCTTTTCGTTCTTGCCCGCGCCGGGCTTGCCTTCCGGCCGCTTGCGCTGGGTGGTGGCGGGCGGCGCCGGCGGCGGCGCGGTGGGCGCGCCGGTGGGCTCGAGCACCAGCACGTAGCGCGCGGCCGTCACATGGGCCAGCGGCACGCAGTAGATGCGGGCGAAGGCCGAATCGGCGCGGCGCTCGATGCGTTCGATCTTCGCGACCGGCAGGCCGGTGGGGTAGATGCCGTCGACGCCGCTGGTGGAGAGCAAATCGCCCTCCTGCAGGTCGGCATTGGCAGCCATGAAACGCAGCTCCAGGCCGCCGCCGTGGGCCGACGCATCGCCGAAAGCCACGCTCCGCACGCCGGTGCGGGTGTTCTGCACGGGAATGGCCAGGTCGCGGTCGATCACCAGCGTGACCTCGCTCGTGAAGGGCAGCACCTGCGTGACCTGGCCCAGCACGCCGCGCGCGTCGATCACCGGCGAGCCGGCCACCACGCCCTGGGTCATGCCCTGGTCGATCACGATCTTGCGGGTGTAGGGGTCGGCCGCGTCGTACATCACCTCGGCCGCGCGGCCCGGCGTGGTCGTGGCCTGGCGCAACTCGAGAAGCTCGCGCAGGCGGGCGTTGTCCTGGGCCAGCGTGTCGGCCTGCGCGGCGCGCTCGGCCTGCATCATGAGCGCCTTGCGGGCGTCGGCCTCGTTGCGCTGGGCGGTCTGCAGGTCTTCGAGGTAGCGGCCGCCGCCCAGCAGGGCCTGCACCGGCTTGAGCGCCACCCATTGCACCGGGTACAGCACCGCGCCGATGCCCGCGCGGATGGGCTGCACGATGTGGAAGCGTGCGTCGGCCACCATGAGGAACAAGGCCAGCGCGCCGAAGAAGATCAGCTTGCTGAGTGCCGACTGCCCCTGGTTGAACAGGGGTGGCGCTGTGCGATCGAGCGTGCCCAGGGGCATGAATTCGGCCTAGTTTTCACCGCGCCATGCGCGAGTTACGGCACAAGAAATTAACACATCACGATGCCAGAAATACCGCGGAACCGGCTTCGCCGGGCCGCCGGTATTGCCCCCTGCAAGGGGGTTGGCGCAGCGACACGAAGTGCGCGAAGCCTGGGGGTGTGCCTCGATTATTCGCTCGTGAAAATGCTGCCCAGGCGGTCCATGCGCTCCAGCGCGATGCCGCAGCCGCGCACCACGCAGGTCAGCGGGTCTTCGGCCACCAGCACCGGCAGGCCGGTTTCCTCGGCCAGCAGGCGGTCGAGGTCGCGCAGCAGCGCGCCGCCGCCGGTCAGCATCATGCCGCGCTCGGCGATGTCGGCGCCCAGTTCGGGCGGCGTCTGTTCGAGCGCGTTCTTCACGGCCGAGACGATGTTGTTGAGCGGATCGGTCAGGGCTTCCAGCACTTCGTTGCTGCTGATGGTGAAGCTGCGCGGCACGCCTTCGGACAGGTTGCGGCCCTTGACTTCCATTTCCTTGACTTCGGAGCCCGGGAAGGCCGAGCCGATGTTCTTCTTGATGACTTCGGCCGTCGGCTCGCCGATCAGCATGCCGTAGTTGCGGCGGATGTAGTTGATGATGGCTTCGTCGAAGCGGTCGCCGCCCACGCGCACGGAGCCCTTGTAGACCATGCCGCCCAGCGAGATGACGCCCACTTCGGTGGTGCCGCCGCCGATGTCCACCACCATCGAGCCCGAGGCTTCGCTGACGGGGAGGCCGGCGCCGATGGCCGCGGCCATGGGTTCCTCGATGAGGTAGACGGAGGTGGCGCCTGCCGCCTCTGCCGCGTCCTTGATGGCGCGGCGCTCGACCTGGGTGGAGCCGCAGGGCACGCAGATGATGATGCGCGGGCTCGGCGTGAGCAGCGTGCGCGGGTGCACCATCTTGATGAACTGCTTGATCATCTGCTCGGTGATCACGAAGTCGGCAATGACGCCGTCCTTCATCGGGCGGATCGCCTCGATGTTGCCGGGCACCTTGCCCAGCATGGCCTTGGCTTCGCGGCCGACGGCCTGGATCACCTTCTTGCCGTGGGGGCCGCCTTCATGGCGGATCGCCACGACGGACGGTTCGTCCAGCACGATGCCCTTGTTGCGGGCGAATATCAGGGTGTTGGCGGTGCCGAGGTCGATCGCAAGGTCGGTGGAAAAGTACCGACGGAAAGCTCCAAACATGTGCGGAATCCTCTGAGCACGGCCTGCGCATCGGCAGGTCGTCGCTCTATTTTTTGGGTCGTTTGACGGGGTGAATTGATCGTTTTTGGCGCAAAAGCCGGCGCGTTCGCGGGGGTTGCGGCAAAGGCGGGATAATAACCGAATCCCCTCTGATTCCCGTATTAGCACCGGCTTCGCGGTGCGATTCCCCCTGCTTTTTTTAGCGTTCCGACCCTATGGCACTTTCCGCTTCCGATATTGCGCGCATCGCCTCTCTGGCGAGGCTGCAGCTTGCTCCCGACGAAAGCGAGCGCATGCTCAGCCAGCTCAACGGCTTTTTCGACGTCGTCGAACGCATGCGTTCGGTGGACACCTCCGGCGTCGAGCCGCTGGCCCACCCCGTGGCGGCCATCGAAGACATCACGCTGCGCCTTCGTGACGACGTGGCGAGCGAGCCCAACAATCGCGAAGCCAACCAGAAGAGCGCCCCGGCCGTCGAGGCCGGCCTGTTCCTCGTGCCCAAGGTGATCGAATGACGAGCAGCAACCCCGAACTGCACCAGATGGGCGTGGTCGCGCTGGCCCGGGCGCTGGCCGACCGCAAGGTTTCGGCCGTCGAGGCCTCCCAGGCATTCCTCGGCCGCATGAAGGCCCATGAATCGCTCGGCACCTTCGTCGACGTCAACGAAGAAGTCACGCTGGCCCAGGCCCGCGCCGCCGACGCGCTCATCGCCGCCGGCAATGCCCCGGCGCTGGCCGGCGTGCCCATTGCGCACAAGGACATCTTCGTCACCACCGATTTCGCCACCACCGCCGGCTCGAAGATGCTCGCGGGCTACCGCTCGCCCTTCGACGCGACCGTGGTCAAGCGCCTGGCCGAGGCCGGCGCGGTCACGCTCGGCAAGCTGAGCTGCGACGAATTCGCGATGGGCTCGGCCAACGAGAACATCGCCGTGCCCGCCGTGGGCCACGACAAGGCCGTGCCCGTGCAGAACCCCTGGAACCGCGAGCGCATTCCGGGCGGCTCCTCGGGCGCCAGCGCGGCTGCCGTGGCGGCGCGCCTGGCCCCCGCGGCCACCGGCACCGACACCGGCGGCTCGATCCGCCAGCCGGCGTCGTTCTGCGGCGTGACCGGCATCAAGCCCACCTACGGCCGCGCCTCGCGCTACGGCATGGTGGCTTTTGCGTCCAGCCTCGACCAGGCCGGCCCGATGGCCCGCTCGGCCGAAGACTGCGCGCTGCTGCTGTCGGCATTCTGCGGCCCCGACCTCGACCGCGATTCCACCTCGCTCGACAAGCCCGCCGAGAACTTCGCCCGCTCGCTGAACGACTCGCTCGAAGGCCTGCGCATCGGCGTGCCAAAGGAGTTCTTCGGCGAAGGCGTGGCGCCCGGCGTGCGCGCGGCCATCGACGCGGCGCTCGCGCAGTACGAGAAGCTCGGCGCCAGGCGCGTCGAGGTGACGCTGCCGCGCACCGAGCTGTCGATCCCCGTGTACTACATCATTGCCGCGGCCGAGGCCTCGAGCAACCTGAGCCGCTTCGACGGCGTGAAGTTCGGCCATCGCGCCAAGGACTTCATCGACCCCGCGAGCAAGAAGAGCGCGCTCACTCAGATGTACGAGCGCACGCGCGCCGAAGGCTTCGGCGACGAAGTCAAGCGCCGCATCATGATCGGCACCTACGTGCTGTCGCACGGCTACTACGACGCCTACTACCTGCAGGCGCAGAAGGTGCGCCGCATGATCGCCGACGACTTCCAGCAGGCTTTCAAGCAGTGCGACGTGATCGCCGGCCCCGCCGCGCCCACCACCGCATGGAAGCTCGGCGAACACGGCGGAGACCCCGTGGCCGACTACCTCGCCGACATCTTCACGCTGCCCGCATCGCTGGCCGGACTGCCCGGCATGAGCGTGCCCGCGGGCTTCGACGGCGGCATGCCGGTGGGCCTGCAGCTGATCGGCAACTACTTCGGCGAAGCGAAGCTGCTGAATGCAGCGCACCGCTTCCAGCAGGCCACCGACTGGCATTCGCGCACGCCGGAGGGCTTCTGAAATGAGCGAGACAGTGAACACCTTCGAAGCACAACAACAGGGCCGCCCGACCGGCCCGCTGGTGCGCGGCTATGAAGTCATCATCGGCTTCGAGACCCATGCGCAGCTTTCCACCGCGAGCAAGATCTTCAGCCGCGCCTCCACCGCTTTCGGCGCAGAGCCCAACACGCAGGCCTGCGCAGTCGACCTCGCGCTGCCCGGCACGCTGCCCGTGATGAACAAGGGCGCGGTCGAGCGCGCCATCAAGCTCGGCCTGGCGCTGGGCTCGCACATCGCGCCGCGCAGCGTGTTCGCGCGCAAGAACTACTTCTACCCCGACCTGCCCAAGGGCTACCAGATCAGCCAGTTCGAGATCCCCGTAGTGCAGGGCGGCTCGGTGTCGTTCTTCGTGGGCGAAGAGCAGAAGACGGTGCGCCTGGTGCGCGCCCACCTCGAGGAAGACGCGGGCAAGTCGCTGCATGAAGACTTCGTCGGCCAGAGCGGCATCGACCTGAACCGCGCCGGCACGCCCCTGCTGGAGATCGTGACCGAGCCCGACATGCGCTCCACCGCCGAGGCCGTGGCCTATGCGAAGGAACTGCACAAGATCGTCACCTGGATCGGCATCTGCGACGGCAACATGCAGGAAGGCAGCTTCCGCTGCGACGCCAACGTGTCGGTGCGCCGCCCCGGCGACAAGCTCGGCACGCGCCGCGAGATCAAGAACCTGAACAGCTTCAAGTTCATGCAGCAGGCGATCGACTACGAGATCCGCTGGCAGATCGAGGAGATCGAGGACGGCCGCGCGATCGAGCAGGCCACCGTGCTGTTCGACCCCGACACCGGCGAGACGCGCGCCATGCGCGCCAAGGAAGACTCGGCCGACTACCGCTACTTTCCCGACCCCGACCTGCCGCCGCTGGTGATTGCCGCCGACTGGATCGAGCGCGTGAAGGCCACCATGCCCGAACTGCCGCGCGCGATGGCAGAGCGCTATGTGCGCGACCACGGCCTGTCGGAATACGACGCCGCCCAGCTCACGCAGAGCGCCGCGCTCGCCGGCTACTTCGACGAAGCCGTGAACGCGGGCGCCACGCCCAAGCTCGCGAGCAACTGGATCACCGGCGAAATGGCGCGCCGCCTGAATGCCGCCGAAATCGGCATCGAGGCCGCGCCGGTGAAGGCGCAGCAACTGGCCCAGCTGGTCAAGCGCATCGCCGACGGCACGCTGCCCAACAACGCCGCGCGCCAGGTGTTCGACGCGCTGTGGACCGGCGAAGGCAGCGATGTCGACGCCATCATCGAGGCGAAAGACCTGAAGCCGATGAACGACACTGGCGCGCTCGACAAGATCCTCGACGAGGTGATCGCGAAGAACGCCAAGAACGTCGAGGAATACCGCGGCGGCAAGGAGAAGGCGCTCAACGCCCTCGTGGGCCAGGTCATGAAGGCCAGCGGCGGCAAGGCGAACCCTGCGCAGGTCACCGAACTGCTGAAGGCCAAGCTGGCCTGATCGAATGAAGCCGGGGCCTTGCGCAAGGCCCCGGTTGCTTCAGCGGTTGTTGCCGCCGTTCTGGGGCGACCAGAGCAGCTTGAGGCGCGCGCGCTCTTCGTCGAAGCGCGCATTCACCCGCTTCTTCTCTTCTTCCTGCTCGCCGATGAAGCGGTTCTGCACCGCCACGCTCTGCGTGTTGTCATCGAGCCTGCGCCGCACCGAGCCGGGCGCCTTGCCCGGGTCATGCTTGTAGAACTCCATCTCCTCGTCGATCTTGCGGCGGTCCTCGGCCAGCTCGGCGATGCGCTTGCGCGCCGCCTGCGTCACCGCATCGATCTGCGCCAGCGCCTCGGCGCGTTCGCGGTCGTGCGTGGCGGCATTCGGATAGCGCACCAGCAAGGCCCGCTCGCGCCGGCGCTCGTCAGTCAGGCGGGCGGCCTGGATGGCGGCTTCGCGGGCGCGGTCTTCGCGCTCCTGCAGCTCGCGCGCCGTGTACGTCGGCTCGACCTTGCGGCGGACGGAGCCGCTCGGGTTGAGCTCACGCTGCTCGCGGTCGCTGCATTCGGCAATGGGCCGGTCGGCGGTCAGCGTGCGGCCGCGGGCGTCGGTACAGGTGAAGATGCCGGGAGAGGCGCCTTCCGGTTTCTGCGATTGCGCATGCAACGCCCCGCAGAAGCCCGAGGCCGCCATGATCGATGCCGCCGCCAGCAGGCGAATCGGCTTGCCGTTGTCGCGTGCGTCGTGCATCGGCTGTACGCCTCAGCTCGCGCCGTAGCGCGTGCGGTAGGCCAGCACGCGTTCGCGATGCGTGCCCAGGTCGGCCGCCGCGCTGCCCGACAGATAGCTCAGCAGGTCGTCCAGCGTGGCGATGGCGATCACCGCCAGGCCGAGCTGGTTGCGCACGTACTGCACGGCGCTGTGGTCCACGTCGACGCCGTTCTCCGTGGCTTTCTCCTGGCGGTCGAGCGCGATGGCCACGGCATGCGGCGTGGCGCCGGCGGCCTGGATGGCGGCGATGGATTCGCGCACTGCCGTGCCGGCCGACATCACGTCGTCGACGATCAGCACGCGGCCCTTGAGCGGCGCGCCGACCAGGTTGCCGCCTTCGCCGTGCGCCTTGGCTTCCTTGCGGTTGTAGGCAAAGGGGTAGTTGCGGCCCCGGCGGGCCAGCTCGGCGGCCACCGTGGCGCCCAGCGGAATGCCCTTGTAGGCGGGGCCGAAGATCATGTCGAATTCGAGCCCGCTCTCGATCAGTCGGTCTGCATAGAATCCCGCGAGACGGGCGATCTTGCCGCCGTCGTCGAAGAGTCCCGAATTGAAGAAGTAAGGACTCATTCGGCCGGCTTTGGTCTTGAATTCGCCAAAACGCAGCACGCCGGCATCCAACGCGAACTGGACGAAGTCCTGTGCGACCGCGCTGCTTTTCTGACTATCTACAGCCATCGGAATTTCCTTGTGTTCAAACTGACCAGTCTCAATCTCAATGGCCTGCGTTCGGCCGCTACCAAAGGCGTGGCCGACTGGGTGGCCGAACTTGCGCCGGATTGTATTTGCATGCAGGAGATCCGCGTCCAGGCCAGCGACGTGGAAGGCCGCTTCGAGGAGATGGCGGGCCTGAAGGGCCACTTCCACTTCGCCGAGAAAAAGGGGTACGCCGGCACTGCCATCTACACCAAGCACGCTCCGAGCCAGGTCGTGGTGGGCTGGGGCGACGCCGAGTTCGACGCCGAGGGCCGCTACCTGGAACTGCGCTTCGACACGCCCGGGCGCAAGTTCTCGGTCATCAGCTGCTACTTCCCGAGCGGCAGCTCGGGCGAGGAACGGCAGGAGGCCAAGTTCCGCTTCCTCAAGGGCTTCTTCCCGCACCTGGTGGCGCTCAAGAAGGAGCGCGAGTTCGTCCTGTGCGGCGACATCAACATCGCCCACCAGCAGATCGACCTGAAGAACTGGCGCGGCAACCAGAAGAACAGCGGCTTCCTGCCCGAGGAGCGCGCCTGGATGACGCGCCTGCTCGACACCGGCACCGAAGGCGCGGGCCTGGTCGACGTGTACCGCAAGCTCAAGCCCGACACCACCGACGAGGCCTACACCTGGTGGAGCAACCGCGGCCAGGCCTACGCGAACAACGTGGGATGGCGGCTGGACTACCACCTGGCCACGCCGGCCATCGGCGCGCTGGCACGCACCGAGCAGATCTACAAGACCGTGAAGTTCTCGGACCATGCGCCGATCACGGTGGAGTACGACTTCACGCTGTAAGCCGGCCCATACCGCTCAGCGCGACAACTCGGGCAGCGCCTTCACCAGCGTGGCGACGAAGGCCTGCATGGCTTCGGTCTCGTGCGCGCCGCGCTTGGTGATGCGGTAGAAGTCGAGCCCCACCTTCGGCTTGGCCAGCACGTCGGTGCGCACGCGGTGGCGGCGGCAGGCCGCGAGCGCGAAGGTCGGCATCACGGCGGTGCCGAAGCCGGCCTCGACCATCGAGATCAGCGTGCCGAAGAAGTTGAACGCGGGCCGCTGCGCGTCGGCGCGGCCGATGGTGGCCAGGTGCTGGTCGATCACCTTCTGGATCGGGTTGCCGGGCGGCAGGCCGACCAGTTCCGCGCCGCGCAAGGACGACCACGGCGCGGTGCCGACGCCCGGTGGCACGTCGGCATCGTCTTCCAGGCGGCTCACCCGCATCAGCTGGAAGCGACCGACGGGCGTGCGCTCCAGCCCGGGGGCGGCCTTGAAGAAGAAGCCCAGGCCCATGTCGGCATCGCCGGCCGCGACCATCGCCTCCACGTCGCGCAGGTCGGCGTCGAACAGCCGCAGGCTGACTTGCGGATGCGCCGCGCGGAAGGTGGAGAACACCTGGGGCAGCAGGTGCGACGACACCAGCGGCGTGGCCGCTATGCGCAGCGTGCGGCGCGCCGCGTCGCCCGCCGCGCCCAGCTCGGCGGCCACGTCGTCGAGGTCGGTCATGAGCCGCTCGACCACCGGCAGCAGCCGCCGTCCTTCGGGCGTGAGGCTCACCACGCGCGTGGTGCGCTCGAACAGCCGGCAGCCGAGCTGCTTTTCCATCTCGCGGATCAGGATGCTGAGGCCGGCCTGGGTGATGTGCGCCTGCTCGGCCGCGCGGGTGAAGTTGCCGATGCGCGCCACGTGCAGGAACGCGCGCATCTGGCGGGTCGAGAGGTTCATAAGGATTCATGATAAATCCATATCACATCTAAATTTCCCAAATGGTTCGACTGCGGTCCTAATGCGCGCCGAGGCACAACGCACCAACACCAACGACCATGAGCAACGAAGTCATCATCCTGGGCGCCGGCATCGGCGGCCTGACCCTGGCGCTGAGCCTGCACCAGGCCGGCATCCCCTGCCGCGTGTACGAGTCCGTGCCCGAGCTGAAGCCGCTGGGCGTGGGCATCAACCTGCTGCCGCACGCGGTGCGCGAGCTCAGCGAACTCGGCCTGCTGAGCGCGCTCGACAGGGTCGGCGTGCGCACGCAGGAGGCGGTGTTCTTCACCGAGCACGGCCAGCTGGTCTTTCGCGAGTCGGCGGGACAGCACGCGGGCTACGACTGGCCCCAGTTCTCGATCCACCGCGGCGACCTGCAGACCGTGCTGCATGAAGAGACGCTCAGGCGCCTGGGCCCCGGCAGCGTGGTGTGCGGCCACCGCTGCACCGGCGTGACGCAGGACGCCGAGGGCGTCACCGTGCACTTCGCCGACGCGCCGGCGGTGCGCGGCGCGGTCGCGGTCGGCTGCGACGGCATTCACTCGGCATTGCGCAAGCAGCTCTATCCGAACGAAGGCGCGCCGCGCTATTCGGGCATCAACATGTGGCGCGGCACCGCGCCCTGGAAGCCCTTTCTCTCGGGCGGCAGCATGGTGCGCGCGGGCTGGCTCGCGGTCGGCAAGATGGTGATCTACCCGATCCGCAACGACATCGACGCCGAAGGCCGCCAGCTCGTGAACTGGGTCGCCGAGATCCACGCGCCGCAGCCCGCCATGCGCGACTGGAGCCGCGCCGGCCGGCTCGAAGACTTCCTGCCCGCGTTTGCCGACTGGCACTTCGACTGGCTCGACGTGCCGGCGCTCATCCTCGCCTCCGACACCATCCTCGAATATCCGATGGTCGACCAGGACCCGCTGCCGCGCTGGACCCACGGCCGGCTCACGCTGCTGGGCGACGCCGCGCACCCGATGGTGCCGCGCGGCTCCAACGGCGCCGGGCAGGCGATCATCGACGCGCGCTTCCTCGCAGGCGCGCTCAAGGACCAGGGCGTGGGCACGGCCGCGCTGGAAGACTACGACCGCGTGCGCGTCAAGGCCACCACCGAGGTGGTGCTGACCAACCGCAGCAACCCGCCCGACGCGATCCTGCGCGAAGTGTTCGAACGCTCGGGCGGCAAGCGCTTCGAGAAGATCGAGGACGTCGTGCCCGTGGCCGAGCTGCAGGCCATCTCGGACAACTACAAGCGCGTGGCCGGCTACGACCCCGTCACCCTGAAGGCGCGCGCTTCCTACCTTTGAGCATCACTGAAAAAGACACGGAGACACCACCATGCGTTCGCTTATCAAGAAGACCCTTGCCACCCTGCTCCTGGCCGCCGGCGCCACCGCCGCCTGCGCCTGGCCCGACCAGCCGATCACGCTGGTGGTGCCCTACACGCCCGGCACCGGCATCGACCTGGTGGCACGCCAGCTCTCGGCCCGCCTGCCCGCGAAGCTGGGCCAGCCGGTGGTCGTCGAGAACGTGGCCGGCGCCAGCGGCAACATCGGCAGCGAGCGCGTGGCGCGCGCCAAGCCCGACGGCTACACGCTGATGGTGCAGGTCAACACGCTGGTCATGAACCGCAGCCTCTACCGCTCGCTGAGCTACGACCCGGTGGCCGACTTCGCGCCGGTGTCGCTCTCTTCGTGGGGCACGCTGCTGCTGGTGACGAACCCGAACGTGCAGAAGGCGACGACCGTGTCGCAGATGGTGAGCGCGGCCAAGGCGGCGCCCGGCAAGCTGACGTACGCCACGCCGGGCGTGGGCACGCCGCACCACCTGTCGATGGCGCTGTTCATGCAGGGCACGGGCACCGAGATGCTGCACGTGCCGTACAAGGGCACGGCCGGCGCGGTGACCGACCTGCTGGGCGGGCGCATCGACTACATGTTCCTGCCGGTGCATGTGGCGCTGCAGCACATCCAGGTCGGCAAGCTCAAGGCCATCGCCACCGGCAGCAGCAAGCGCCTGCCGCAGCTGCCCGACGTGCCGACGCTGGCCGAGGCCGGCGTGACGGCCGACAACGTGGACATGTGGTACGGCGTGCTCGCACCCAAGGGCACGCCGCCTGACGTGGTCGCGCGGCTGAACAAGGAGATCGCGGCGGTGCTCAGGCAGCCCGAGGTGGCGACGTCCTTCGAATCGCAGGGCATGGTGCCCGCAAGCTCGACGCCGGCGGAGTTCGGCGCGTTGATCAGGAAAGACGCGGACCGATGGGCCGCGGTGGTGAAGCGCGGCAACATCACTGCCGACTGAGGCTGCAGCAGCAGGCTCAGCGCGGCGCCGAGGCCTTCCCCGCGTGCCGCGCCAGGTGCACCTGGTGCAGCGTGATCTTGCGCACCTCGGCCTGGCTGGTCTCGATGTGCGCGCGCAGCAGCATCGCGGCCTGGTCGCCGCGGTTCGCGCGCACGGCCTTCAATATCTTCGCGTGCTCGTCGTAGGTGGCGTCGATGCGCGGCTGCTTGGTGAAGTCGAGCCGGCGGATGATGCGGATGCGGTCGGTCACGTCGCCGTGCACGCGGGCCATCTCGGCATTGCCTGCGGCTGCCACCAGCGAGCAATGGAAGGCCTCGTCCCACTGCGCCACCTGCGCCATGTCGGCGCTGCGCTGCGCCGCCGGCACGAGCCAGATGCCGGCCAGCGTTTCCAGCAGGCCGCGGTCGATGTGGCGGTCGGTCTCGCACAGCCGGTGCACGGCGGTGGTCTCCAGCACCATGCGCAGGTCGTAGAGCTGCTCGAACTGGTCGAAGTCGAAGGGCAGCACGCGCCAGCCGCTGCGGAACAGCACTTCGACGAATCCCTCCTGCTGCAGCCGGAACAGCGCCTGGCGGATCGGCGTGCGCGACACGCCCAGGCGTTCGCTGATCTCGTTCTCGGTGAAGCGGTCGCCGGGCACGAGGATGAAGTCGGCCACGTCGCGCTTGAGCTGCGCGTAGACCTCGTCGGCGCGCGTGCGGAAAACGGTGGGGTCGGCGGGAGCGGCGGGGCTGGGTCGAACGGTAGACACGGAGGGGATGTTAGTCGCAGGAAGGCGCGTCACGACGGGCTGTGCAGCACCGCGAGCAAGGCGGCGCTCGGCGCGGTCCAGCCGACGATGCCGCCCTGGGCGCGCACCATGTCGAGCGTGGCCGCCTTGAACGCCGGGAAATAGCTTTCGGTGCAGTCTTCCAGCAGCAGGCTGTCGTAGCCACGGTCGTTGGCTTCGCGCATGCTGGTCTGCACGCAGACCTCGGTCGTGACGCCGCCGAACAGCAGGTGGGTGATGCCGCGCTGCTGCAGCAGTTCATGCAGGCCGGTGGCATAGAACGCGCCCTTGCCGGGCTTGTCGATGACGATCTCGCCGTCGATGGGGGCGAGTGCTTCGATGATCTGGTTGCCGGGCTCGCCGGCCACGAGGATGCGGCCCATGGGGCCCTGGTCGCCGATGCGCAGCGTGGGGTTGCCGCGGTTGCGCTTGGCGGGAGGACAGTCGCTGAGGTCCGCTGCGTGCGCTTCCCGTGTGTGCACCACGAGGCCACCGGCTTGCCTCCACGCTTGCAGTGCTTCCTTGGTTGCGGGGACGATGGCTTCGAGCAGCGAGACATCGTTGCCCAGCGTTTCGCCGAAGCCGCCGGGCTCGATGAAGTCGCGCTGCATGTCGATCAACACAAGCGCGGTGCGGGCCACTTCGAACTCGTAGGGGAAAGGGTTTGCCTGTTCTATACGCATGTGCTTGCTCGCTGTTTCTTCATGCCGCTGCCTTCAACGGCTCGTGGTGCCCGCCGCCCATGTGCGCCCCGATCACGTGCCGTTCGGCTCCGGCAGCCGGCGTCTCGAACACGATCTGGCCTTCGCTCATCACGACGATGCGGTCCGCCAGTTCGAGCAGTTCGTCGAGGTCTTCGCTGATCAGCAGCACCGCCCCGCCCTTCTCGCGCACCTGCACGATGCGCGAGTGGATTTCGGCGACGGCCGCGAAGTCGAGGCCGAACACGGGGTTCGCGGCGATCAGCACGTTGATGTCGCCGGCCAGCTCCCGCGCCAGCACCGCGCGCTGCACGTTGCCGCCCGAAAGGCTGCGGATCGGCGCGCCCTCGCCCTGGGTCTTCACGCCGTACTCGGCGATCCATTCGCGAGCCCGGCTGCGCCAGTACGGAAAGCTCAGCACGCCGCCGCGCGACAAAGGCGGTTGGTCGAAATCACGCAGCGCCATGTTCTCGGCAACGCTGAGGTCGCCGACACAGGCGTTGCGCAGCGGCTCTTCCGGGAGGCTGCGGACCTTGAGCTTGCGGTTCTCCGCGCGGTGCGCACCGTAGGGCTGCCCCATCACCGTGACCTTGCCCGCAAGGCGCGGACGCTGGCCGACGAGGGCCTCCACAAGTTCGCGCTGCCCGTTGCCGGAGACGCCGGCCACGCCAAGGATTTCTCCCGCGCGCACGGACAGGCTCAGGTCGTGCAGCGCCAGCGTGCCGCGGTCACCCTGCGCCTTGAGCCCTTCGACCTTCAATGCAACCGGCGCATCGGCGGGCACGGGCTTCCTCGCGATCGGCGTCGATGCCGTTGCCTGCTCGCCACCCATCATGGCCTGCGCCAGCTGCGCCGGGCTGGTGTCGGCCACGCGGCAGTGATGCACCGCCTTGCCCCGCCGCAGCACGGTGACGCTGTCGGCATACGCCATCACCTCGCGGAACTTGTGCGTGATGATGAGCACCGTGCACAGCCCGCTGCGCGCGAACTCGCGTACGTGGCCCAGCACCTCGTCGGCCTCCTGCGGCGTGAGCACCGAGGTCGGCTCGTCGAGGATCAGCAGGCGCGGCTTCAGGTACAGCTGCTTGAGCAGTTCGAGCTTCTGCTTCTCGCCGGCCGCAAGCTCGGCCGGGCGCACATCGAGGTCGAGGCTGAACGGCGTGGTCGCAAGAAATTCCTTCAGCTCCGCGCGCTTCGTCTTCCAGTCGATCAGCGCCGGCGTCTTGCCACCCGCGAGCAGCAGGTTTTCCGCCACCGTCATGCCCGGCGCCAGCGTGAAGTGCTGGTACACCATGCCGATGCCCAGCGCGCGCGCCACGATGGGGTTGGCGATGTCCTGCTCGCGTCCGTCGATCAGGATGCTGCCCTCCTCCGCGCGCTGGAAGCCGGCCACGCACTTCACCAGGGTGCTCTTTCCCGCGCCGTTCTCGCCGAGCAGCGCGTGCACGGTACCGGGCTCGACGCGCATGGTCACGCGGTCCATGGCGGTGAAGGCGCCGAAGCGTTTGGTGAGCTCGTAGGTGTCCAGCGCGAGCGCGCCTTTGCCTGGGGGGAGGCCGCCGATTGCGTTAGGTGATGTGGCGCTCATGTGTTTTTTCCTTCGCGTCTTTGCATGTTCGGGGTGCGTGCACAGGCCACCGGGTACTCCCCTCCGCGAATGTCCCCCGCCCTTCGGGCTCCTCCTTTGTTTCGCTGCGGGGAGCACCCGGCACCCTGTGCACATCGAGCGCGGCTCTCGTGCTGGCCGATCAACGACGGCTCTGAATGCTCACGCTGGCGGGGTGCCTTGCGCAGCGAAATAAAGGAGGAGGGGCGAAGCCCCGGGGGACATTCGCGGAGCAAGGCACCCCGTCGGCGTGAGCAGCGCCCTGAACAAAGGCAACTCATACAACCGCCAGCAAAGCCTGCGAAGTCGCATGCGCCCCGAACACGCCACCCTGCATCGTGATCATCTTCAGCGCCGCAAGATGATTTCCGTAGTCCGTCGCGGCCGTGCAGTCCGACAACAGCAGGCACTCGAACCCTCGGTCGTTGGCGTCACGCATCGTCGTGTGCACGCACACGTCGGTGGTGATGCCCGCGAGGATGATGTTCTCGATGCCGCGCGTACGCAGGATCAGTTCGAGGTCCGTCGCATAGAACGATCCCTTGCCCGGCTTGTCGATCACCACCTCGCCCGGCAGCGGCGCCAGCTCGGGAATGATCTCCCAGCCCGGCTCGCCGCGCACCAGGATGCGCCCGCACGGCCCGTCGTCGCCGATGCCCACGCCGTTCGCGCCGATCTGCCGCGAACGCCAGCGCTTGTTGGCCGGCAGGTCGCCGAGGTCGGGCCGGTGGCCTTCGCGCGTGTGGATGATGTGATAGCCCAGCGGCCGCAGCGCCGCCAGCGTGCGCGCGATCGGCTCGATGGGCGCCTGCACCAGCGACAGGTCGTAGCCCATCACGTCGACATACCCGCCCTTGCCGCAGAAGTCGGTCTGCATGTCGATGACGATGAGCGCGGTGTTGTCGGGCCGCAGCGCGCCGTTGTAGGGCCAGGCATAAGGCTCGGCGGCCACGTGGCGTTCGGTGGTGTTGGCGATGGTGGCGGTCATGGTCGTCATCCTGCGTAGTTGCGCTGCGGCGGCGCGAAGCCGCAACTCGTGCCGTCGGTCACCTTCACCTCGGCGCTCCACGGCAGCCTGTAGGTGCCGGCGGCCATGTCGTGCATGTAGGTGTAGGGGCAGTCCTGCGCGCCGCCCTTCACCGCCACGTACCCGCGGTGATAGAGCTGGTAGATGTTGTTCTCCACGCCCCAGCCGGTGCGGGCCTCGCGCACGAGGTCGGGTCGCAGCTCGGCGGTGATGATCTCGTCCACGCGGCCACCGCCCTCTACCAGCACCGTGCCGTCGAAGTTGCAGAACATGCCCTCGCCCATCGAGTCGAAGCTGCCTTCGCTGCCGCACAGGCACACGCTCGCGGTGTAGGCGAGGTTGCAGAAAGCGTTGGCCTGGTTGGTGATCTTCCACGCATGGCGGATGGGCGCGGTGTAGCCGGCCGTGCGCAGGATGATGTCCGCGCCCTTGTACGCGGCCTCGCGCGCCATCTCGGGGAACATGCCGTCGTGGCAGATGATGAGCGACAGCTTGCTGCCGTTGGGTCCGTCGCACACCGGAATGCTCAGGTTGCCGGGCTCCCAGGGTTCGACCGGCACCCACGGGTGCAGCTTGCGGTAGTAGAGCCTGATCTCGCCGTGGTCGTCGATGATGAGCCCGCTGTTGTACGGGTTGCCGCCGGGGTTGGCCTCCATGATGGAGAAGCAGCCCCAGATGCGGTGTTCGACGCAGGCCTGTTTGAAGGCCGCCACCTCGGGGCCGTCGAGCGTGCACATGATCTCGGGGTTGGTGTCCATCGAGAGCCCGTGCAGCGCGTACTCCGGGAACACCACGAGGTCCATGGTCGACTGGTTGCGGCGGGCCTTGCCCACCATCTCGCAGATGCGCTGCGTCTGTGCGGCGAGTTCGGCCGGCGTCTTCACGCTCGGCAGTTGCAGCTGCACCAGACCGACGACGACGCCGTGCGCCGATTTGTTGAGGCCTCCGAGACCGCTCATGACATTCAGCTCCTTGTGGAAGAGAGTTCGCCGGGGCTGCCGACGGCCGCGCTGCCCGGCTTGCAGGTGAACACCAGGATCACCAGCGTCAGCACATAGGGCACGGTGTTGAAGAGGTGGTAGCCCCAGCCGATGCCGATGGATTGAAGCGCCGGCCCGATGGCGCCCGCGCCGCCGAAGAGCAGCGCCGCGCCCACGCAGCGCAGCGGGCTCCAGCGCGCGAAGATCACGAGCGCCACCGCGATCAGGCCTTGCCCGCTGGAGATGCCTTCGTTCCAGCTGCCCGGATAGAAAAGCGTGAGCGACGCACCGCCGAGCCCCGCGATGAAGCCGCCCGCCGTGGTGGCCGCGATGCGCAGGCCCGAGACCGAGTAGCCGAGCGCGCGCGTGGCCTGTGCCGAATCGCCCGCCATGCGCACCAGCAGGCCGGCACGCGTGCGCGCGAAGCCCCACCAAAGCAACACCGCGAGCGCCACGCCGATGGGCACCAGCGCATTGAGCTGAAGCGCCGAGCGCACCACCGTGTTGTCGCTCCAGAAGCCCAGCGGAATCGCGGGAATCTGCGGTGCCTGCGGCTGGATGAGCGGCTTGCCCAGATAGAACGCGAGCCCGGTGCCGAGCAGCATCAGTGCGATGCCGGTGGCCACGTCGTTCACGCGGTCGAGCGAGCACAGCAGGCCGTGCAGCAGCGCGAGCGCCGCGCCGGCCACCGCGCCGACCAGCACGCCGAGCCAGGCCGAATCGGTGAGGTACGCGCCGCCGAAGGCCGCCATGGCCGACAGCACCAGCACGCCTTCGAGCCCGAGGTTGATGCGGCCGGATTTCTCGGTGAGGCACTCGCCCAGGCTCACGAACAGGAACGGGGCACCCACGCGCAGCGCGCCGCCGACGATGCCGGCCACCAGCGCGATCCATTGGTCGGCAGTCATGCGATGTGGCTCCTGTCGTAGTGCTTGGCCTCGGGCAGCATGCGGTCGCCGAACTTCTTCCAGTTGACCGTGCGCAGTCCCTCGCTCGCGAGGATCAGCACGAAGGCGATGCCCTGCAGCACCAGCACCGATGCATCGGGCAGGCCGAGGCGCCGCTGCAGCAGGCTGCCCGCAGCGCCGAAGCCGCCGAACAGGATCGCCACCGGCACGATGGCCACCGGGTTGTGCCGCGCGATGAACGACACCAGGATGCCCGCGTAGCCATAACCGGCGATCAGCGAGGCGTTGGCGTTGGTGTGCACCGCCGCCACCTCGACCGCGCCCGCCAGCCCCGCGCACGCGCCGCCGAGTCCGCAGGCCGAAAGAATGAGCCGCGTGGCCGGCAGCCCCACCAGCTGCGCGGTGCGCGGGTTGCCGCCCACCACGCGCACCGAGAAGCCCGAGGCCGTGGCGCGCAGCCACCAGCCGAGCCCCAGGCAGGCCACGACGCCGATCACCAGGCCCCAGTGCACGTCGGAACCGCCGATGCCGCCTATCAGCAGCCCGTCGTTCAATGCATGGGTCGAAGGCTTGTTCAGGCTCGCCGGGTCGCGCAGCGGCCCCTCGACCAGGTGCTTGAAGATGCCGATGGCGATGTAGGCCAGCAGCAGGCTGCTGATGGTCTCGTTGATGCCGCGAAACTGCCGCAGCCAGCCCGCGAGAACGATCCACACCGCACCGGCGACGGCGCCCGCGATGCACACGATCACCGTGCCGGCGGCATTGGCGGGCAGCGGCACCGCATGCGCCAGCGCCGCGCAGGCCAGCCCGCCCAGCACCAGCGCGCCTTCGCCGCCGATGATGATGAGCCCCGCGCGCGCGGGCAACGCCACGCACAGCGCGGTGAGCATCAGCGGCGCGGCGCGCTGCAGCGTGTTCTGCCACGAGAACCAGTCGCCGAACGCGCCCTTGAACAGCGTGGCCCAGACCTCCACCGGGTCGACGCCCGCGAAGGCCACCAGCAGGCCGAACACCAGCAGCGCCGCCGCGATGGCGAACACCGGCAGGGAAAACTCCTTGAGGACACTGCGCATGATGAAGTCTGCTTTCAGGTCAGGGCCGTCGCGCAACCGGCTTCGCCGGGCCGCTGACGGCGCCCCCTTGCCAAGGGGGTGGGCGAAGCGGCATGCAGTGCGCGAAGCCTGGGGGATGTCATCCGATGCTTCCGACGACGCCTTCGACGAGGTAGTTCATCTTCTCGAGCTCCAGGTCGGTCTGCTTGAGCACCTTGCCGGCCGGCACCACCACCGCGCCCTTGTTGTCCTTGATGCCGTCCTTGAAGATGTCGAAAGTGCCCGCGATCATCTTCGCCTTGATGTCGTCGGCCTGCTTCTTCGCGGCGTCGGGCACCATGGGACCGTAGGCGGACATCTTCACGTAGCCCTCCTTCAGGCCGCCGCGCAGGAAGTTCGGATGCGGCTTGCCGGCCTGGGCGGCGTCGATGATGGTCTTGTAGGCGGTGAGCCAGTTCCACTCGGCGCCGGTGAGGTACGCGTTGGGCGCCAGCTTGGCCTGGCTCGCGTGGTAGCCGCAGACCATCTTGCCGCGCTTGGCCGCCGTCTCGACCACCACCTTGGGGCCGTCCACGTGCATCGTGAACACGTCGCAGCCCTGGTCGGCCAGGCTGTTGGTGGCTTCGGCTTCCTTCACGGCCATCGACCAGTCGCCCGTGAAGATCACGCTGCAGGTGATGTTCGGCTTGACCGAGCGCGCGCCCAGCGTGAAGGCGTTGATGTTGCGCAGCACCTGCGGAATGGGCTTGGCCGCGACGAAGGCGATCTTGTTGCTCTTGGTCATGTGCGCGGCGATCACGCCGTTGAGGAACTGGCACTCGTCGATGTAGCCGAAGAAGCTGCCCACGTTCTTCGGGTGCTTGCCTTCGGTCCAGAGGCCGCCGCAGTGCGAGAAGCGCACGTCGGGGTTCTTGGGCGCCACCGCGAGGATGTGCGGGTCGAAGTAGCCGAACGACGTGGGGAACAGCAGCTTGGCGCCGTCCTGCGAAATCATGCCGGCCATGGTCTTCTGCACGGCGGCGGTCTCGGGCACGTTCTCTTCTTCCACCACCTTGATGCCGGGCATCTTCTTGACTTCGGCGGCCGCCTGCGCGTGGGCCTGGTTGTAGCCGTAGTCGTCGCGCGCGCCGACGTAGATCACGCCGACGGTGAGCGGCTTGGCCTGTGCGCCGGCAAGGGCGCTCCAGCTTCCGAGCGATCCGGCGGCGCCCAGCGCGGCCAGGGTCTTGAGGGAATCGCGGCGATTGAGAGGGCTGGTCATGACGTACTCCGTTGCTGGAAAACAGGTTGAAGGATCGAGGGAAAAAAGAAGTGCCTGGGGGTCTCAGCCCAGCAGGCTGACGTGGGCCGAAACCACGCGCCAGCCCTCGGGCGTGCGCATCCAGGTCTGGCTCTGGCGGCCGGTGCGCTCGGCGCCTTCGCGGCGGAACTCGCAGTTCGCGGTGGCGAAGTCGCGCCCGTAGGTGGTGATGACGGTGACGAGCAGTTCGCGCGCAAGGCCCTGCGAGGGGCGCGACGCGCGAAAAGCCCGGATCTCGTCGTAGCCGTAGAGGTTTTCGGTGGCGCCGTAGCGCAGCGTGGTCGGGCTGTTCCAGAACAGTTCGTCGAGCACCTCGACCTTGTTGTTCACCAGCGCGTCCTCGTAGCGGGCGAAGGCGGCCTGCACCTCGGCGAGCACATCGGGCAGGTTGACGTCGCTTGCGTTCATGCGGGTGTCTTCTCCACATTCAGTGCGGCGACGGGCGCGTGCGCCACGCCCGCGGCTTCGAGTGCCGCGGCCACGCGCAGCACGAGGTCTTCGCGCCAGGGTGCGGCAATCACCTGCACGCCGATCGGCAGGTCGGGAAGATCCGGCAGGTTGGCGTGCGCGCTCCATACCGGCACCGCGCACACCGGCAGGCCGATGCATGAGAAGGGCTGGGTCAGCAGCCCCATGTTGGGCCGCACCGGCAGCACCTGGCCGTTGACCTCGAAGGTCTCCGCGCCGATCGGCGTGGCCGCGCTGGGCGTGGCCGGTGCCAGCAGGATGTCGTAGCGGGCGAACAGGCGCGCCACCGCCTCGGCATACACCCGGCGCACGCGCTGCGCGCGCGCCACCCATGCGGCAGGCAGCAGCGCACCGGCCAGGAAACGGTCGCGCGACAGCGGCTCGAAGTCGTGCGCGCGGCGGCGCAGGTCGTCCAGGTGCAGCGCGGCGCCTTCGGCGTTGGTGATGAGGAAGGCGGCGGCGCGCCCGGCCTCCACCAGCGGCAGTTCGACGCTGGCCCGCGAGACGCCCGAGCCCAGCGCATCGGCGACCAGATCGACGGCAGCCAGCGCCTGGGCCCCGGCGCGCTGGTGAAAGTAGCCGCCGAGCACGCCGATGCGCAGGCCCCGCGCGCCCTGCGCCAGCACGCCCGACACCGGTTCGACGCCACGCTGGGCGCAGCCGGGGTCGTGCGGGTGGCCCGCGTCCTCGGGTCCCTGCAGCGCGTCGTAGACCAGCGCCAGGTCGCGCGCCGAACGGGCGAAGGGGCCGAGATGGTCCAGGCTGGACACGAACGGAAAGCTCCCGGTGCGCGGCAGCCGCCCGAAGGTGGGCTTCATGCCGAACACGCCGCACAGCGACGCTGGCACGCGGATCGATCCGTTGGTGTCGGAACCCAGCGTGAGCGGCACCTGCCCCGCGGCCACCGCGGCGCCCGAGCCGCCCGACGAACCGCCCGCGATGCGCGTGAGGTCATGCGGGTTGCGCGTGGGGCCTTCATGGCTGTTCTCGGTGGTGAAGCCGTAGGCGTACTCGTCCATGTTGAGCGCGCCCACCAGCACGGCCCCCGCGCGCTCCAG
Source organism: Variovorax sp. MPBD4-3 (assembly GCF_058809745.1). Classification (NCBI taxonomy): domain Bacteria; kingdom Pseudomonadati; phylum Pseudomonadota; class Betaproteobacteria; order Burkholderiales; family Comamonadaceae; genus Variovorax; species Variovorax sp. MPBD4-3. The sequence continues at coordinate 6,295 of NZ_JBXASW010000028.1, read as the reverse complement.
CCGCCGTACCAGCGCTGCGTCTGCGCGTGCAGGCGCGGTCTGGTACTCGATCTTCGAGCCAGCGAGCGTGGGCAGGCCGGCGATGTCGAACAGGTTCTTCACCGCGAAGGGCACGCCGAGCAGCGGCAGTTCGCGGGTGCGCGCGCCGTTCGTCGACGCCAGCGAGGCATCGACCTGCGCCGCGCGGCGCAACGCGCGCTCGGCCAGCACGGCGGTGAAGGCGTTGACCCGGCCATCGGTGGCGTCCACGCGCTCGAGGCTGGCCTGCACCAGCGCGGTGGCGCTCGCGGCGCCGGAGCGCACCGCTTCGGCCATGGCCGTCGCGTCGCGCCCGAGCAGATCCGCCGCGCTCATGCTTCCTTCTCCTCGGGTTCCACCGGCGAGAAATGCACCGCCGGCTCGGCCGACATGGGCAGCGGCACCGACTCCACCACCGCGGCGAACTCGGCCGCGAGCGCGAAGTAACGCAGCACGCCGGGGCGGTGCGCGGGCGACAGGGGCAACGCGAGCGCCGCGGCGGCGGCGTCGACGTAGCTTTCGATCTGCGTGGGTGTCATGGTCGGCTCCTTGTGTCGATGCCCTAGCGGCGGACTTCGCGCTGGAAGATGTCGAGGCTGAGCTTCTTCATGGCCACGAAGGTCTCGGTGCTCAGCGTTTCCACGGTGCGCGGGCGGGCATCGCCGTAACGCAAGATCTCGGCCACCCGGGTGGGCCGCTTGGTCAGCAGCAGCACCTCGTCGGCCAGGTACACCGCCTCTTCGAGGTCGTGCGACACCAGCAGCATGGTGGTGCCGGTCTGCATGAACACCTCCTGCAGCTTCTCGCGGATGAAAAGCGTCATCTCGAAGTCGAGCGCCGAGAAAGGCTCGTCGAGGAACAGCACCTCCGGGTTGGGCGCGAGCGCACGCATGATCGACGCAGTCTGCTGCTGGCCGCCCGAGAGTTCGTACGGAAAGCGCTTGAGGTCGAACTTCACGTCGAAGGACGCCACCAGCTCTTCCATGCGCCGGTCGACCTCGGCCTTGCTGCGCCCTTCGAGCTTCAGCGGGTAGGCGATGTTGTCGATGGTGCGCATCCACGGGAACATCGCCTCGCGGTAGTTCTGGAACACGTAGCCGATCTTGGTGTCCTTGCGCTGCTTGCCGTCGAACAGGATCTCGCCCGAGTCGATGGGAATGAGCCCCGCGATCATGTTGATGAGCGTGGACTTGCCACAGCCGTTGGGCCCGAACACCGACACGATGGCGTGCTTGGGAATGTCGAGGTCGAAGTTCTCGTACAGCGGCCAGCCCGCGAAGTACTTGGTGAGGCCGCGGATGGTGATGTGCGTGCCGGCCGGGCCGGGCCTGAAGGCCGGCCTGGGCACGTCGGCGTACACCGGGCCGTTGATGACGATGTCCTGCGTGACTTTCATCTTCCGCTCCAGTGCACGATGCGGCGTTCTGCAATCAGGAAGAGGATGTTGAGCGCGTAACCCAGCGCACCCGCCGCAAGAATCGCCGCGTACATGCTCTTCACGTTGAGCACCTGCTGCGCGTCGATGATGCGGTGGCCCAGCCCCGTGTCGGAGCCGATGAACATCTCGGCCACGATGACGATCACCAGCGCCATCGACACCGCCGAGCGCAGGCCCACGAAGCTGGGCTGCAGGCTTTCCCACACCAGCACGTCCTTGAAGATCTGCCAGCGCGAGGCGCCCATGACGCGCGCCGCCATCACGCGCTGCTTGCGTGCGTTGATGACGCCGTAGGCGCTGTTGAACACCACGATGAGCAGCGCGCCGAAGGCCGCGATGGCCACCTTGTTGACGTCGCTCACGCCGAAGATCAGCAGGAACAGCGGAATCAGCGCGGACGACGGCGTGGAGCGGAAGAAGTCGATCAGGAACTCCACGCTGCGGTACGCCTTCTCGTTGCTGCCCAGCAGCACGCCCAGCGGCACACCGATGGCCGCCGCGATGACGAAGGCCTGCACGGTGCGCCACACGGTCATGGCGAAGTCGGTGAGCAGCGGACCGCCGGCCAGGCCGGTGATGAGCGCGGCGATGGTGTCGGCCGGCGTGGGCAGAAGGATGGGCTTGATGAAGCCCAGGCGCACCACCAGGTCCCACGCGATGAACAGCACCACGGGCCCGATGAAGGGCAGCAGCCGGTCGCGCAGCGGCGGCTTCGGTGCGACGGTGGCGGCGGCACCGCCCGGCGGGGTCCACGGCGCGGCCGTGGTGACGTTGGCTTCACCCATTGGGAACTCCTTCAGGACTGCTTTTTCGGGAACACCGAGGAACCGGCTTTGCCGGGCCTCAGGTGTTGCCCCCGGTAGGGGGTTGACGAAGCGACACGAAGTGCGCGAAGGCTGGGGTCGAGCCTCATGTCAGGCCTTGCAGAGGAGTGTGTCCACCGCGACCTTCTTCTCGAAGATGCCTTTCTCGGTGAACAGGTCGTAGAACTTCTGGAAGTACGCGACGTCGCTGGGCTTGAACTCGTTGTAGAGCATGTAAGACGCGAGCGGCACTTCGGCCGTGAGCTTGCCTTCGATGGCGGTGTAGCCCTTCATGAACTGGCGCGCCTCGTCGGGCTTGGTGCGCACCAGGTCCACGCCGCGCGCATAGGCGGCGATGTACTTCTTAGCGATCTCCGGGTTCTTCTTGATGAACTCGGTGGTCAGGCTGGCTGCGCCGCCGTGCCAGGGCGCCATCGGGTCGCCGAGGATGTACCTGGCAACCACGCCGGCCTCGATGACGCGCGTGGTGCCGTTCATGCGGCCCACGGTGCCGGTGGGCTCCAGCGTGTAGCAGGCGTCGACCTGGCCCGCGACCAGCGCGGCCACGTGCTGGCCGATGGGCAGCTCGCTCACGGTCGCGCCCTTGGCGCCCGCGCGCTCCAGCATGGTCTTGCACAGCGTGACGTTCTGGATGCCGGGGCCCGAGGCGACCTTCTTGCCGGCCAGCTCGGCCATGGTCTTGATGGGGCTGTCCTTGGCGACGATGAATTCGTCGAGCACGTACTTGGCGTTGCTCGGGTTGGTGCAGAAGATCTTGAACAGGCCCGGCTGCGCGATCTCGCCGATGGCGAGGTTGGCCGAGCCGGTGCCGTTGGCGCTGCCGTCGCAGCGGCCGGCGAGCATGCCTTCCATCACCTGCTGCGCGCCGGCGAACTTGAGCGGCTCGACGTCGAGGCCGGCTTCCTTGAAGTAGCCCTTGTCGACCGCCGCGAAGAACGGCAGGCCGGCGGCCACGGGCCAGAAGCCGATGCGCAGCTTTGCCGCAGCCTGCGCACGCACGATGGCGGGCGCGGCCAGCACGGCCAGTCCGGCGGCGCCGGCCTGCAGCAGCCGGCGGCGGCTGCCGCGGTTCGACGCGGGGGGTTTTTCTTGGTTGCTCATCGGAACTCCTGATCAGTTGGAACTCGGGGTGGCGCGGCTCGCGACGTATGCGCGCCAGCCGCCATGGAGGGTCACGTCCTGCGCGCCGGCCAGGGCATGGCCCTCGCAGATGAAGCCTTTGACCCAGCTGCCGTCGGCCAGCTGGACGCTGCCCAGGCCCAGGGGCGGCGGAATGAGGGCGAGAAAGCTGCCGACCTGCGCCAGGGGCACGGCCCACACTTCGAGCGCGATGGCGGCGCCGCCTGCATCGCCTTCGGCCACGCGCTGCAGGCCGGGCTTGGGCGGCACGGTGCCCGGCAGCGCGTAGAGGCGGTAGAAGGGCGAGGTCGTCGTGGCACGCAGCAGCTTGGCTCCACGTTCAGCGAGCTGGCTGTTGAGCGGCATGCCCGAGAGATGCGCGCCGACCACTGCAATGGACAGGGTGTCCGCGCCTGGCGCGGCAAGGCCGGGAATGGCGCGCGGCGCGGGCAGCGGCTCGCCGGTCGCGCCTTGGGCGAGCCCGGTGGCGTGGTGGTAGCGCTGGCCCAGGTCGGCCAGCGCGAGGTCGCTGCCGCAGGGGCCGATCAGCGTGATGCCGAAGGGCAGGCCGTCCGCGCGCAGGCTGCTGGGCACGGAGAGCGCGGCGTAGTCGAGCAGGTTGACGAAGTTGGTGTACGCGCCGAGGTTGCGGTTGAGCGCCACCGGGTCGGCGCGCATCTGCTCGCGGGTGTAGTGCGTGGGCGCGGTGGGCACGAGCAGCACGTCGATGTCGCGCCACATCGGCTCGACCTGCTGCGCGATGGCGCGCAGCCGTGCCTGGGCCTCGAACACGTCGGCGGCGCCGTAGTTGCGCCCGCTCGCGAGGATGCCGCGCACGGGCTCGATGACCTCGTCGCCGTGCGCATCGAAGAACTCGCGCACCGCGGCGTAGCGCTCGGCGACCAGCGCGCTTTCATAGAGCAGCGCGGCGGCCTCGGCGAGCGGGGCATAGGAAATGGTGACGGGCGAGCCGCCCATGGCCAGCAGCCGCGCGGTCGCGTCGTTGAACGCCCGTTCGGCGGCGGTGTCGCCGAAAAAGCTCAGCCTGTCGGGCACGCCGAAGCGGAAATGCGCGGGCAGCGGCTTGCGGCTCAGGGGAATGTCGCGGGAGTAAGGGTCGCGCGCGTCATGGCCCGCGGCGGCCAGCAGCACGTCGACCGCCGTGGCGACGGTGCGCGCGAAGATGGAGACGCAGTCGGCGCTCTGCGCCGCGGGCACCACGCCGAAGGTGCTCAGCAGGCCGCGCGAAGGCTTGAGGCCGACGATGTTGTTGAGCCCGGCCGGCACGCGGCCCGAGCCCGCGGTGTCGGTGCCCAGCGCGAAGTCGACCTCGCCGGTTGCCACCACATAGGCCGAACCCGAGCTGGAGCCGCCCGAAACGTACCGTGCGTCGAAGGCGTTGGGCACCTCGCCGTACGGCGAGCGCGTGCCGTTCAGGCCGCAGGCGAACTGGTCGAGGTTGGTCTTGCCGGCCAGCGATGCACCGGCTTCGAGCAGGCGCTGCACCACGGCCGCGTGGACCGTGGGGAGCCGGTCGAAGGCCGGGCAGGCCGCCGTGGTGGGCACGGCGGCCACGTCGATGTTGTCCTTGACCGCGAAGCGCAGTCCGGCGAGCGGCAGGGCGAAGTCCAGGGCCTTGCCGGCCGCCGCATCCGCCAAGGGCGCGGCGAATTTCGCGATCCAGGCGGCGTCGGGCGACCCGCTTTCCCGGTTTTCTTCATGCACCATCATTAGGCATCCAAACATGTGTACAAGTTGAGATGCAAACGGCGTGCCAGCGGCTGCCGAGGTCGCGCAGCCCGCTCGATAGGTATCAGCCGTTGGGTGTCATGTCGTGAAACACCGCGGAACCGGCTTCGCCGGGCCGCAGGTGTTGCCCCCCTGCAAGGGGGTTGGCGCAGCGACACGAAGTGCGCGAAGCCTGGGGGTGAGCTATTTCCTTGCGTCGCGGTAGAGCTTCTCGACCTTGGGCAGGTTGGCTTCCAGCTTCGTGATGCGGTCCGGCCCGCTCGGGTGCGTGGAAAGGAAGTTCAGGCTCCCCTGGTTCTTCGACGCCGCGGCCATCTTCTGCCACAGCGACACCGAAGCCTTCGGGTCGTAGCCCGCGCGCGCCGCGAGTTCCAGCCCCACGAGGTCGGCCTCGGTCTCGTCGCTGCGGCTGAACTTGAGGGTGATGAGCTGCGTGCCCGCGCGCGCCGCCAGGTCGCCCACCTGGCCCCAGCCGAGCATCTGCGCACCCAGCGAGAGCACCGCGCCGGTGCCCGCGCTCTTGGCCATGCGGGCGCGCGCGTGTTCGCGCAGCGCGTGAGCCATTTCGTGGCCCATGACCATCGCGACCTCGTCGTCCGTGAGCTTGAGCTGGTCGAGGATGCCGGTGAAGAAGGCGATCTTGCCGCCGGGCATGCAGAAGGCGTTGATCTGCTTGCTGCCGATCAGGCTGACCTCCCACTTCCAGCTGCGGGCGCGCGAGTTCCACGGCGTGGCAAACGGAATGAGGCGGGTCGCGATGGCGCGCAGGCGCTGCAGCTGCGGGTTGTTGTCGCCGGCGAGCGCGCCCTTGGCGCGGGCCTGTTCGAGCAGCTGGCCGTATTGCTGCACCCCGGCCGCCTCGATCTTGTCGGCGGGCACGAGGTTGCGCGCCACCGATGCCTTGCCCACGTCGACCTGCGCCAGCGCCGGGCCGCCCAGCGCCGCGCCGGCGGCGGCCAGCAGGAAGGCGCGCCGGGGATTCCAGGGCGACGCCGCGGAAGGAAGGGCGGAGACGGCGGCGGTGCCGGAGGAAGAGCGCTCGCATCGTATGCACATAGGGGCCGGATCATAGGAACAAATGAAGACAAAGGGGCCGCCCGAGGGCCCGCGCCGCTCATGGACAATCCGGGCACATGTCCGCCTCGCC
>NZ_JBXASW010000027.1:0-66817 GCF_058809745.1 Variovorax sp. MPBD4-3 | reverse complement strand
GTGGGATAGGGGGGAACCCGCGATTTTACCGGGCGAGCCCGAACGGCTGCCGATACGGCCCGAACACCCCGCGGATGTTCTTGTGCGGCGGCCGGACTGCTAGAGTTGCCACCCATGCATGGGCTGCACCTCACCGCCGACCTCCACGACTGCCAATGCGGCCTTCAATGGCTCACCGACCGGGAGGCGCTGGGAGCGGTTTGCCTCAAGGCGGTATCGGCCGCCGGGCTGCAGGCCGTGGGCAGGCTGGTCCACGGTTTTCCGGCCACGCCGCAGGGGCCGGGCGGCGTCACCGCCACGGTGCTGCTGGCCGAATCGCACCTGTGCATCCACACCTGGCCCGAGCAGCGCGGCGTGACGCTGGACGTGTACGTCTGCAATTTCAGCGGCGACCATTCGGCCAAGGCGCATGCGCTGATGGAATGCCTGGTGGCGCTGTTCCAGCCCCGCCACAGCGAGCGCAACGAACTCCAGCGCGGACGGGTCCCGGCGTGAGCGCGGCGCGGGCCATGATCCTCGCCGCAGGGCGCGGCGAGCGCATGCGGCCGCTGACCGACACCTGCCCCAAGCCCCTGCTCGAAGTGCGCGGCAAGCCGCTGATGCAGTGGCCGATGGAGGCGCTGGCCGCCGGCGGCTTCACTGAACTGGTGATCAACACCGACTGGCTGGGCGCGCAGATCTCGCAGCGCTTCGGCGCAAAGCCCTTGCTGGACGGGCATGCCGCGCTATCGATTTCATACTGCGACGAAGGCCGCGACTTCGGCGGCGCGCTCGAGACCGCCGGCGGCATCGTGCGCGCGCTGCCGCTGCTGGGCGATGTGTTCTGGGTCGCGGCCGGCGATGTGTTCGCGCCCGGCTTCGCCTTCACGCAGGCTTCGGTCGAGCGCTTCCTGGCCGGCGGCAAGCTCGCGCACCTGTGGCTGGTGCCGAACCCGGCGCACAACCCGAAGGGCGACTTCGGCCTGTCGCCGGACGGGCTTGCGCTCAACACGGCGCCCGAGAAATTCACCTTCTCGACCATCGGCCTCTACCGCGCCGCGCTGTTCGCGCCGCCGTACTGCGACATCCCCCCCGGCAACCCGGCCGGCCGCAAAGCCCCGTTGGCGCCGATCCTGCGTGCCGCGATGGACAATGAACTGGTGAGCGCCGAGCTCTACACCGGCCCCTGGACCGATGTGGGAACCCCCGAACGGCTTGCCCAACTGAACACGCCAAGATGACCTCTGCAGACACCACCACGATCTACGCCGAGCGCCGCGCGCGCCTCGCTTCGCAACTGGGCAAGGACGGCATCGCCATCATTCCGACCGCGCCCGAGCGCCCGCGCAACCGCGACACCGATTTCCTCTACCGCCACGACAGCTACTTCTATTACCTGACCGGCTTCACCGAGCCCAACGCCTGGCTGGTGCTGGCGGGCGACGGCCGCGCCACGCTGTTCTGCGCGCCGAAAGACCTGGAGCGCGAGATCTGGGACGGCTACCGCCTCGGCCCCGACGCGGCGCCGGCGGCGCTCGGCGTCGACGAAGCCTTCTCGGTGACCGACCTCGACACGAAACTGCCGAAGCTGCTCGAGAACCGCTCGACCGTGTGGTTCCCGTTCGCGATCCACAAGGGCCTGGAGACCCGCATCGACGGCTGGCTGCAGTCGGTGCGCGCCCGCGTGCGCTACGGCGCGCTGTGCCCCGAGGAGCAGCGCGACCTGTGCGGCCCGCTCGACGAGATGCGCCTCGTGAAGGACGCGCACGAACAGGACATCATGCGGCGCGCCGCGCAGATCAGCGCCCGCGCGCACGTTCGCGCCATGCAACTGTCGGCCCGCATGCTGCGCGAGGGCAAGGACGCTCGCGAGTACCACCTCGATGCCGAGCTGCTGCATGAATTCCGCCTTGGCGGCTCGCAGTACCCGGCCTACTACTCCATCGTCGCGGCCGGTGCCAACGCCTGCGTGCTGCACTACCGCGCCGACGCGGCGCCCGTGCGCAAGGGCGAGCTGGTGCTGATCGACGCGGGCTGCGAGCTGGACGGCTACGCCAGCGACATCACGCGCACCTTCCCGGCCGACGGCAGATTCACCGGCCCGCAGCGCGCGCTGTACGACCTGGTGCTGGCCAGCCAGGACGCCGCGGCCGCAGCCACCAAGGCCGGCAACCGCTTCAACGACCCGCACGACGCGGCCGTGAAGGTGCTGTCGCAAGGCATGCTCGACCTGGGCCTGCTCGACGCCGACAAGGTCGGCAACGTGCAGGACGTGATCGACTCGCGCGCCTATTTCCAGTTCTACATGCACCGCACCGGCCACTGGCTGGGCATGGACGTGCACGACTGCGGCAGCTACGTCGAGCCCACGCAGGTCGGGGAAGTGAGCGAGCGGAAAGATCCGCTGTCGAACGAGGTCATCAAGAACCGCCCGAGCCGCATCCTGCATCCGGGCATGGTGCTGACGCTGGAGCCCGGCATCTACGTGCGGCCGGCCGACGGCGTGCCGGAGCAGTTCCACAACATCGGCATCCGCATCGAGGACGACGCGATCGTCACCGCCACCGGCTGCGAGCTCATCTCGCGCGGCGTGCCGGTGAAGGCGGACGAGATCGAGGCGCTGATGCGAGCCTGACGGCCCGCTGCGCTCGCTGCTGGTCGTCAGCTGGCGGCCAGGGCTGCCAGCACCAGATGGAGCAGCGCGGCGCCGAGCGCCAGCACAGCCGCAGCGGAAGCGATCCAGTGGAAGCGGCCCGGCACCGCGCTCAGCAGGCCCACCGTCGTCAGCGCGGCCGCGGTGAGCGCGCCCAGCCAGAGCACCCAGCCGATGGCGCTGCCGGCAGCCTGCAGGCTCGCGCCCAGCGACAGGCACAGCAGGGCGGTGCCCCCCAGCTGCAGCCAGCGCCGCCACGGGCCCGGCGTGCTGCCGCGGCCGAAAACGTCTTCGCTGTGGCGGTCCATCGCGAGGCTCAATGCGCAGAAGCCCGCGAGCGAAGCGGCGAACACCAGCGCCAGGAGCAGGGCGTGCATCAGGAGCCGCCTCCCGAGGTGGCGAGCCCTTGCTGCGGCGGTGTCTTCGGGGCCGGCTTCTGCGTGATGGCCTTGCGGCGCTTTCGCTCGACGAGCCAGACCGCGCTCGCGAGCCCCAGGCCCAGCGCGATGGCGACGAGATCGAAACCCGCCACCGCGCTCGGTCCGGAGCGCAGGCTCACCGTCAGCGGCGCGGGGCCGGTGAACGCATTGAGCACCGGCAGCAGCACGAACAGCAGCGCGCCGAGCGCCAGTTGCGCCTGCCACATGCGCAGCGTCGGCCGCAACAGGCCCAGCATCGCGGACGCGCCCCAGACGATGAAGAACCAGCGGATCTCCGCCTCGCCGCGCTCGGCCATCTCGACCGGCAGCAGGCGGTTGGCCCAGAAGAACGCCGCCATCGCGAGCGGCAGCCCGGCGATGGCTCCGAGGTTGAGCCCGTCGACCAGCCGCAGGCCGAAGCCGACACGCCCGCCCTGCTTGAGCGTCTTCGCGTACTTCTGCCGCTCCTTCACCGCCCACAGCAGCAGCCCCGTGGCCACCATCAGGCAGCCCGCGATGCCCGAGAGGAAGAACAGCGCGCGCAGCAGCGGATTCGCAAAGCGCCCGATGTGCAGGCCGTAGAGCACGCCGCGCGTCTCGGCGGCGGGCTTGGGCACGTCGCCGAACGTGCCGATCAGCGCGCCGGTCGCGCCGTTGAACTGCATCGTCGGCTGGTCGTAGGAAAGCTGCGGCCCCTCGGCGCGCGTGAGCGAGACCACCGCCTTGGCATCGTTCGGCTGGTGCACGGTGACACGGCCGACGGCGGCGCCGTTCCAGTGCGCGGAGGCCTGCGCGATCATCGGCGCGATGGGCGCAAGCGGCACCCTGTTGCCCGAGGCCTTGAACTGGTCACGGCCGCTGCCGGGGAAAGCTTCGGAGAAGAACACCTGCTCGCCGCCGCGGTCCTTGTAGGCCACCTGGGGAGCCCACGGCATGTACAGGAACATCAGCGTGACGAGGCCCGTGTACGTGATCATCAGGTGATAGGGCAGCGCGAGCACCGCCGTCACATTGTGCGCATCGAGCCACGAACGCTGGCCCTTCTTCGGCCGGAAGGTGAAGAAGTCCTTGAAGATGCGCTTGTGCGTGACGATGCCGCTGAAGATGGCCACCAGCATGAACATCGCGCAGAAGCCCACGATCCAGCGCGCCCACAGCGCGGGCATGTAGTGCAGGTCGAAGTGCAGGCGATAGAGGAACTCGCCGCCGCGCGTGACGCGCGGCGCGGTGACGGGCTCGCCGGTGGCCGGGTCGAGCGATGCGCGGTCGAAGCGGCGGCGCGGCGGTTTCTTGTCGTCGGGCGTGGCGGCGGCGGCCGGCGGCGCGAGCCAGAGCACGTCGGTCGACCTCTGGCGCTCATTAGGAAGGTTGATGAACCAGCGCGGGCTGTCCGCGCCGCGTTGCTGCAGATAGGCCACGGCACTTTCGACCGCGCGCACCTGCGGCACGGCGGGCTGCGCGGCGGCGTGCAGCTCGGGCTTCATCCACAGCGTGATCTCGTCCTTGAAATACGACGCCGTGCCGGCCGCGAAGACCATGAACAGCACCCAGCCGACCAGCAGGCCCGACCAGGTATGCAGCCAGGCCATCGACTGGCGGAATCCCTCCTTCATGCTGCCGCGCCTCCGGTGAGCCGCAGGAGGACAAGCAGCAGCACGCCGAGCGACCCCGCGGCGACGGCCAGGCCGGACCAGGCACGCAGCGCCGTGCGCGCCGCAAAGACCCACATCACAGCGAGCGCGAAGACGAGGAAGGAAGCCAGCGTGCCGGTCATCGTGGCTTCGCTGCGGGCCATGCCGAAGGCGAAGGGCAGGCACAGGGCGAGAACGGCGGCAAACAGGGCGGCTACGCCGTAGCCGCCCAGGATGGCGGCGATGGCGCGCACGGCCACGCCGAGGCGGTAACGAAGGCTGGAGCTCACGACGCGGGCCGGACGGCGGGCGAGGACGTTCGGGGATTCATGGGAAAAGGAAACTCTCAGAAGATGAGAATGATACTCATCTTTGAAACTCTCTCGCCAAGTGGATGCGAACGAAGTGGAGCTTTTCCACTCCAAATCAATCGCACTGCTCTTCTCCTCTAAGGCACTGGCTCGGCTGGATGCCAGCGAACCGAGGACACCTTCCACTCGAATAGCCTGGATCCGATCTGCACGATGGAGCCGGAACTGGGGTTGGCGGGAAAGGCTTGGTCATAAGCCCGCATGCGATAGCCAGTCAAATGGCCCAATCCTGTCGCCAGTCCGTTTGCCGATGACGCAGCGCCGCTGGCGCCCGCGGTTTGCACAGCAAATCCAAATGCGCTTCCTGCATTCCAACGCACGGTGGCCACGGGAGCCAACAATGAGTTAGCCGAAAGCACACTCGACGATAAGAACACCGCCACCACTCGCCCATCCATGCTGACCGAACTCAGCAGACCTGCGCCTGTCGCCACCCCGGCAGAGCCTTGGCCAGCGACGTGCGCTGCACATGTTGAAAGCCCTAGCGCATTAAAAATCAGACGCCAGACCAGCGGGTGCGCACCAAACGGTCGATCTGCGAATGCAGAAGTGCCATACATGATCAGTCCTCTCCAATATTCATGCTTGTCCGCTCGGCCAGTCTGCAAGAACGTCGTAGCTCTCGACGGCGGATGCGTCCAGGGCATCGATTACCACGTGATGCGCCCACTCAGCCTCAAAGCAGGCGCGCACATGGGACGCAATAGCTCTCTGAAATACATTCATCTGCGCCAGCGTGAGGGTGAACCACCCTGACTCGGTCTTGAACGGCACATCCGCATAGCCATTGGCTTCCATGCCCTGGATAACCTGCGCAATTCGGATCCGGTCCTCAATCCCCGTTTTCACCTTCACGCCATCAGCCAAAGTGACGCCGCCGGCCTCGACCAACCAACGTTGCGCCGTGACCGCGCTCTTTAACCGAGCACGGCGTTCTTCAAGCGTGAGTTCCAGTCCTAGTCCAGTGGACAGATCTCTCAACACCCAGCTTCCAGAGACGGCGAATGGCCATTTGCCAGCGGTAGCCTTCGGCGGCGACGCTTCAAGGCAATTGCATGGGATCAGGTAGACCCCCGACTCCAACGGCGACAAGTCACCATGGTCGAGATCCAGCGACGAAATGAAGGCACCCGTGCGTGAATCAAATGAATAAACAGTCTTGCTCATAGTGACGCTCAGTACTTGATGATTGGGAGATACGCCACATTGCGTGGCCGAAATCGAATCCATCGGTTTGCCGAGACCCCCGTGCTGGACCCATCGGCCTCTGCCTTCATCGAATTGTCCGCATAGCCTCCTTGGAGTTGGCCCCCCACGGCAGAAACGGCGCCCACGGGACTAGGTCCGTCCGAGATGATTTCGTCAGCCTGAGCATATGGATTGCCAAAGTTGAATTGCCCCCCCGAAACGTCGGCACCTACCCATTCGACGGGCATTGTGCGCAAGGCAGTTGCTTGTTGGGCAGATCCGCGCACACGCCCTACATCCACACCGCGACCATCATCCCAGCCACGATCAAATTCACCGCGCCCTTCGGGCAGATTGAAAGTCGTTACCCCATCGCCAGATCCGTAAGTCGTTCCGATGGTTGCGAACAACGAGGCGTAAACCGTACGAGAAACCGCCGCGCCGTTGCGCTTGAGCCAGCCAGGTGGAGGCACGAGGGCTGCTGTATAGCCAATAACACCAGGCTCGATCTGCGCCCCCAGCACCTCACGCCAGTCAGCACGAATGGCCGTGGAGGCTGGGGCTAGCACGGTCAGAGAAAGACGCTTGTTAGATTGCGTGAAATCCACCCGTGCACCCGCACTACTGGAAGACACGACTACGTCTCTCGAGATGGTGTTCGCCGCAACATATGTACCCCGGCCGAGCTCGAACTCGCCTGTGGGACGGCCCACGGCGTTGATGCTCTCGCACAGGTAGTGGATGGTCGAGCCGACTGGAACCTTCTCCGCAAAAGTAGAGTACCCCGGGTCAGCACCAGAGACCACGAGATTGCCGGTTCCGAGCGTATTGCAGGCCTCAACGACCCGATTTTCGAAGACTACGGCCATGCTCAGACCTCGAAGGTGACCTTGGTGGTCGTTTTCAGCCGAGGGGCGACGCCGGCTTGGATCGGAATGACCGGATCGAGCACTCCATAGGTCAAGAGGATCCCGTTGCCGGTCGCCGCAGTGCCGACCCCCAGATGAGTCGCGCTAGATACGCCTGCGCCGCTTACCTCGACGAACTCCATCGCCGCGACCAGGTTGGCCACGTTTCCAGCAACCGACCATCCAGCGGGACCGCGCGCAACGGCAACGCGCGCATATCCCGGATAGGTCACCTCATTCGTAGCCTGGTTCGCGCCAGCACCCGGCGCGGCTGCATGCAGACTCACGTACAAGGATGCCGAAGGTGACGCGGCCGCGTTGTCTGCAATGCCCGGAATCGATATCGCCTGGAAGATAAGTTTGAGAAGCGCGTTCGCAGAGGCAGTGGTGTATGGCATTTAATGCTCCTTGGTTGAACTGATGGGACTGGTTGAAGTGATTTAAGAAGCTTGGCCAACCGTGCTCGGCACGGCAGGGAATTCGGCTACTGGATAGAGCAGCAGGGCGCTGCGCTCAGTGATGGAATCGATCAGCGCGCAGTGGGCTGCTTCGGCTGAGAAACATTTCTGCACGTGCACCGCAATGGCATTCGCAACATCCTGCAAAGGCTCGCGAGCCATGCGACGGAACCCACCTGGCGTCTTGAAATCAATCTCTTCGACTCCGGTCTGTGCCATGTCGGCGATGGCGGCGGCCAAAGCTGCACGGTCCTCCCGGCTGGTACGCACTCGCAGGCCGTCGGGCATGACGAGCCCTCGCACCTCGCACTCCCAACGTCGACGCGCAATTTCCGCCTTCAGGCCTGAGCGCAGGTCGGCAAGTGAACGAGGATCTCGCCAAGTGTGTGTCGACCAGTCGAAGACGTGTTCCTCGTTGGGACGCTCGGGCATCGGAACAGGCTTGCCATCGACGATGTAATGCTCTCGGGGTACGTCACCCATGAGCAGCGCCTCCGTCGGCGCTTGCAACTGGGCGTCGCACAACTCGCGGCGCGTCACGCTGCCCCAGCGAAGCACTTCGCCGGTGATTCGGTTGTAGATGGTGAAAGAGAACATGTTCAGCGGCGCGTGGACAACGCGTAGATGGAAGTGCCGGCAACCCCGGCATAGGGTGACATCGAGACCATCGTCAACGTGTGACGACCAGGCGAAAGCGGAACGACGATAGCCCCCGAGATCGTGCTCAGCGCGAACCCCGCTCCCGTCCACATCTGCACTCCGTCGACATAGATATGTGCATAAGCCGTGGTCATGACGAACGTGCAACCGAAGATGAAGGTCTGCAGCGTCTGGTCGCCGGGAACCTCGTGAATGACGGTGACGGAAGTGCCACCCGAGGCCCCCGCTGTGGGAACGGTCACGGCTTGCCCGCGAAGGTTGAGGGTGTCGATCACGTCGACCTGTCCAATCGTCAAGCCGCCGTTGTCCAGGTTGAAACCCGGTCCCCACATGCGGAAAGACCCGTTGCCCGAATTCATCTGCAGCCCGGACGGGCCGCAGGTGATCTCCGCGAAGGTTTGCCCGCTCTGGTGTCGTGCCAACACCCATCCCCATTGGCCGTCGTAGATCCACTTGCCTGCACTGCGCAGGTAGCCCCACCCACCGACACCATCGCCCGAAATATCGACCTGGCCTGCTGTCACATAGCCCAGCCGCGAAGTGATCGCGGACAACTGATTCACGTTAATTGCTCTCGCGGTGATCGTTCCGTCTACGACCAGATTGCCGTCGATGCCGACCGTGGCAACACCCGCGACTGCACCGACCACGAAGGGATACTTGATCGCTCCCTGGGTATCGATGGTGCTGATCGCGAACCGGTCGACAAGCACGACCATGTCGCTCTGCTGACCATCGTTGTTCAGCAGAATGCCGGCGGTCTTGTTGCCAGCAACCACCTTGAGGCCCCATTTCGCGGAGAGCTTGCCGGTCTCGTTGGCGCGAACCGATGACTCCTGTGCGATGGAGGCTTCGGCGCCGTTCACCCGCGCAGCGAGCGTAGTACGCGCAACAGCCTCTGCCTCGATCGCCGAAGCACGCGCCGTGGACTCTTGGCGCACCGCTGCGATCGCGCCGCGGTCGCTTGTCTCCGCGCTGTACGGCGTGACAGGGAAGCGGCCTTGTTCGGCCTTGACGTAGCGAAGCCCGAGCATGCTGCCAGCGGTGTAGCCGGACCACGCGAAATTGACACCCGCCGTCACCGCACCATTCGGCGCGACCGCCTCGACGGCCAGATCGTTGCGGCGATCCTGCGAGTTCAGGAAATCATGTCCTCCGACCTTCAGGTTGTCGGCGGTTCCCAGCGAGCGACCTGCACCGTCGAAGAATTCGAGCGCCAACCCAGAGATGCCGGTATCGGAATTGAATCTCGTATCGCCAGAAGCCGCATACCAGTTGCCAGGGCTGACCGGAAAGCGTGGGCTCGCCAGCCGCCCCGCCGCGGGGATGCCCACAATTAACTGCGCCGAGGTGCCCCAATCGTCCTGTGCCAAACCCCATGTGCCCGCACTCGCGGTCCACCCCTCGAGGTCGAACTCGAAGCCGCCATTGAGCACCAGGTTCGCCCGGACATATCCAACGGCCTTGGCGGCCACGGTGTCAATGCGCTGCGCCAGTTGCTCATTGCCCTCAGCCACCAGGTGCTGCACCTGCGTGATCGCTGTTCCGCGTTCGATGGTCTCGTCCAGCAGGCGCTCCGCGATGCCCGAGTTGACGTTGAGCAGGTCCGCGACCATGCCATCCAGCCCCTCCTGCAGCTCCTTCATCGCATCGTCGATCGTCGGCAGTGAAGCAAGCTGCACATACCCCGCATCACTGGCATTGCCACCGATGTCGAACGCAGTGACCCAGTAGATGCGCGTGGCCGCCACAGGCTCGGTCCGCACGAAGTTGAGCGAGCCCGTATGGCCGATCTCCACCGCCTCCGCCAGCGTCGGCCCCACCTTGACGATGTATGCCGAGATCGGCTGGGTCGTGCCGCACGCCTGCCATGCCAGCTCGATCTGCGCGCCCCACACCTCTCCGCGCACGATCGGCTGCGCCGGACGGGCGATGTCGATCGTGGCCGAGATCGGAATGCCCCAGACCCCTTGCGTATTGCCGTGCTGCGCCCACACCTTCACCGTTCCGGCAGGCAGCCAGCCGATGTTGGCGTTCAGGGCCTTGCCGGTCCATCGCTCCACCGCCGTCTCGAAGGTCGGGCCGATGAAGATCCGCGTCGCGCCCCATTCGAGCAGGTCGATGCCCGTCGGGGCCGACCAGCGTGCGACCACGCCGGTCGGCTCCACGGCAAGGCTCAGTCCCTCGACATCACCCGGCTTCACGCTCGCGCCCTGCAGCGTGTGCGTCACCATCGTCCAGTAGCTCGACGCGTAGGCCGTCATGAAACGCACGCGTACCTGGTACTCGCCATGCACCTCCAGCCCAAGCAGGAAGGTCTCGGTGGCCGTGCCGGGCAGCGTGGCGCTCTGCCAGTCGCCCACCGGCGTGGTGGTGCGCCACTGCACCTGCACGTTGCCGCCGCGCAATACGGCGGCGTCAACCGATGCCGACCAGCTCACGCGCGCGCGGATCACCAGCGTGCCGCCCTGCTGCACCATCTGCTCCTGGCCGCTGCGCACCTGCAGGTCGAGAGGCGGCTGCGGCAGCAGGAACGGGTTGGGCAGGTTGGTGTTGGGCGACGGGTCGCGCAGCACCTCGTCGGCGGTGTCGTAGAAGGCCTCTTCGTCCTCGATGACCTGGAACGAGAGCGGCGAGCTCATCGAATAGCTCCAGTCCTGCACGCGGAACGGCTTGTTGGCAAAGCCGTACAGCGCGCTCGAGAGCACGATGCGGTCGCCCGGCTGCAGGTGCCACGCCAGCATCTTCGGATGGATCTGCAGCACGAAGCCGCCGCGGCTCTGCTCCACCAGCACGCGCGAGATCTGGTGCGTGCGCGCATGGGCCGTGGTGAACGGCAGCACGAGGTCGAGGAACTTGTCCTTCTGGTCGCTCTCGCGGAAGACGGCGTTCTGGTATTGCTTGAAGTCTTCCGACACGCCGTTGCGCGTGAGGTTGACGTAGGTGCCCCTGGCGCCGTTGTAGCGTGCTGTGCCGGGGTTGCAGGTCTGCACCACGGTCATGGGCGCCAGCAGGTCGTCGTCGGTCATCGCGAGGACGGGGGTGGTCCATGCGCCCGCCAGGATGCGCCAGACACCGCCCGACTCGAGGCTGTAGCCGGCCATCGTGTCTTCGAGCTGCTGGCGCGTGCTGTCGCGGTCCTGGTCGGAGCGGAACATGCCGTCGCAGGTGTAGCGCGCGGCGCTGCCGCCGTAGTTGGCCCTGTCGGCCGCCACCGTGCCGGGGTTGTAGATGGCCGTGTCGCAGGCGTTGGCGGCAACGATCAGCGCGTTCTGGTCGATCTGGTCGTTGGACGCGAGGTAGCCCTCTTCCGAGCGCAAGAAGTCGGCCAGGCACAGCGCAGGGTTGCGGCTGTACGCAGTTGCGCCGGTGCGCGGGTCGTAGACCTTCTTGCCCTTCACGTTCGCGGTGATGGCCGGCAGGCCACCCTGGAAGCGTTCGACGAAGAGGTTGAGCGTGACGACGATGTAGGTGTAGCCGCTGAGCTTGTGAGCTTCGGTCCACAGGCCCTTGCTGGCAGGCCAAGGATCGAGGTTGGCACGCATGTACGCATCGGCCGTGTCGACACCGTCGGGCGAGAGGTGGATCTGCACGTTGACCCCGGGCACGCCGCCGATCGCCTCCGAATCCGTGACGATGAATTCCGGGTTCGACGAATAGCCGTTCGCATCGAGCGCGCCGAGCGAAACGCCTTCGATCTGGATGTCGGTCACGGCTTCGCACGGATGCGCCGCCAGCACCATCACGACATGCTTCAGGTGGCTGTACTCGCCGCCGGTGAGTACAGCCACCACCGCACCGCCGACCGGTGCGGGCTCACCGTAGATGACGGTGTGCGGCGCATCGGAAGCGATGATCGTGGTGGTGCGCTCCTTGATGTTCGCGACGTCTTCGGCGAGCTTGCGGGCCGCTGCGGCCTTGGCCTGCTTCTTGGCCTGCATGCTGCCGTAGGCGCTCGACACCACACTCAGACCGACAACTACCCACGTGGCCACGGAGCTGCCGCCAATCAGGCTGACGAGTCCAACGATTCCGGACACGACGTCCGCGTTCGCTGCACCACAAACCAACAGAAGTGCGACGGCAAGCAGCCCTCTTCGAATCAGATACGCCATGTGGCAACCCCCGCGGTAAGTGGCAAGAACACGAGTCGGTCGGCCGCCGGAGCGGCAATGTGCGAGCCCGTGCAGATCCCGAAGCTGTAGCCCGACACGCGCCCGACCCTGCCGCCGCTACGGGCCAGCACCACGTCGCCGCGCTGCGCCATCGTTCCCGGCAAGGGCGGGCCGAGCCGTGCCGTAGCGGCCGACAGGAAGCCCCCAGCCCCACGCACCGCGCGCAAGGTGGCCAGCAGGTGTTTTCTTCCGATGGGCGCATCGGGTGCACGCAGGTCCGCGAGCGGGTCCTTGCCCGTGTGCTCGATGACCCAGTCGGCCGCGATGTGCGCGCAGTCATGCCGGAAGTACTCGAAAGGTGCGTTTCTTCGCACCGAGATGAAATCGTCCAGGTTCTTCATGGTCATTTGCCTCGTGCCCGGGCCCAGTAGTTCAGTGCCATCTGCAGGTGCTTGTTGACCCACACGGTGGGCGACCCGATCATGGAATTCAGGTATTCGAAGCCGCGCTCGCCAGGGTGCTTGACCTGGTGCTGCGCATCGTTGGTGCGCAGGGACGCGGGGTTGGAACGCACGTCGTAAGACGCGGTGCGGCAATCCATCGCGATCTTGGCGGTGGAGCCGTCGCGCTCGATCTTCATCTGGTCCATCACGCCCGCGAAGCGCAACACCGGCTCGCCGCTGACCTGCAGCGTGGCGGCATCGAGCAACGCGATCCACACGCGAACGCCGCGGTCCTGGTATTCGCTCGGGTCGCCCAGCGCGAGTGCGCGCGTACCGATGTCGACGGGCGACAGCGTGAGCGTCAGTTTCTCGGCGGCGCCGTCTTCGCTTTCGTGAAGCTCGCCGATGGAGCCGAGGTTGCCCACGCCCTGCCACGTCTGGCCCATCAGCTGGAGGGACAACGGCCAGTTGGTGAAGCGCGCGGTGCCGCTTCGCAGCTTGAGCTCGACGAGGGCCAACTGGCCGTACGTCTGCGAGCGCGCGGCCGCTTGAAAGCCGGAGCTGGTCTGGATGGTCATTGTTCCCACGACTCCATCAGGTCCAGGCTGAAGCCGCCTTGCGTGCGCGACTCCGAAGCCCAGGTGGTCTTGGTGTCGACCCGCCGCATCAGGCAGGTCGGGCGGTCCCACACGACAGCGCTGCCGG
Source organism: Variovorax sp. MPBD4-3 (assembly GCF_058809745.1). Classification (NCBI taxonomy): domain Bacteria; kingdom Pseudomonadati; phylum Pseudomonadota; class Betaproteobacteria; order Burkholderiales; family Comamonadaceae; genus Variovorax; species Variovorax sp. MPBD4-3. The sequence goes on along the minus strand of NZ_JBXASW010000027.1, from coordinate 53,287 downwards.
CCACCACGGGCGTGCGCAGCACGGGCTCGAAGCGCACCGTGATCACGCCGGCCGCATCGGCCACGGCGTCGGCCTGCACGTGCAGCATCTGCCGATGGTTCGACGCCTGGTTGACGCCGATCCAGTCGCCCTGCAGCAGGGTCTTGCCGGCCTCGGTGGCACCCATGCGGATCGTCAGCTCCGACGAGCCTGCGGCGGCAGCGACCGCCGTCCATACACCGCGCGCGGTGCCTTGCGGCACGGGCTGCAGCATGTCGTGCACGGCCAGCACGTTGACCTGGCCGCGCATCGAATGCACCAGGGCGCGCCAGGCGGCAGCCTCGCGCATCAGCGGAATGCGCTCCTCGCTCACGAGCGTGCAGGTGCGGCGCGCGGGCCCGAGCACGGCCACCTGCATCGATCCGGATTCGCTGTTGCTGAAAGTCAGGTCGAAGACCTGGAGTCCGAAGTCCTGCCGCTTCACCGGCAGATCGGACGGGAGTGTCACGATGGTCATTGGGGGAGCACCTTCACGCGCTTGAGTTGTTCCATCTGGCCGCGGTTGTTCTCCGCGAGCAGGCGTTGCATGTCGGCCATCACCGCGCCGCGATCGGAACGGGCGTCGATGTGGAAGACGTTGGAGGGCGCGAACTGAATCGTCGGCGAGCCATTCGCACCACCCGGCGCGCTCACGCCAAGGCGGCCGTCCGAGCCACGGCGCAGCGGCATGATGGCCTCGGGCCCGGCTTCGCCCATCAGGCCGATGCCGTTCGCGAACGGGAAGAACGTGGGTTGGCCGACCACGCTGTTGGCATAGGCGTGCAGGCCGGGGGACGAGAAGACATTGCCGTTAGCGCTCTTGACGCCGAAGAAGCCGAGTACGGTGCTCACCGCACTGCCGATCCAGCTTCCGCCAGAGCTTGCGCCAGCGGCTGTGCCCGCACTCGCAGAAGACCCCTTGAACAGGCCCGAGAACCATCCGGAAAATGCCTCGACGGCCGGCTTCAGCGAAGCGTCGTACAGCGCATCGGCGACCGACGAAACGATCTTCTTCTTGAGGGACTCGCCCATCTTGTCGAGCGCGTTCTCCTTGCCCTCCAGCAAGTTCACGAAACCCTCGCGGAACGCACCGCCGATGTCCTCGGACATCTTGTTAGCCTTGGCCTCACGCTTGGTCTTTTCCTTGTCGGCTGCCTCGATCCCCTCACTGCTGCGGGTGACCTTCAGCAGATCTTTCTCGGCTTCGATGCGCGCACCCAGTGCCTCCAGGTAGCCTGGAATGACCTGCTCGGTGTTGTCTAGGTCTTGGTACTGACGCTCCAGCTGGGCAATGTTCAGTTCCTTCAGCGCCGACTTGGTTTTTCCGTGGGCGATGTTCTGGGCCTCCAGTGCCGACGTCTGCTCGAGCACGCCGGAGGTGGCCTTGCGCATGCTTTCGAGCAGCGCTGCCTGGCGTGCTTGCTCGGGGTCGACGGACGCGTGCTCCACGGCTTCGCTGGCCGTGGCCTGCTGTCGTGCAACTTCGCTTGCCTCACCTTTGCGCACACCTTGCTTTGCCTGATCCGGTGCGCCTCCTTTGCAGCCGCACACAACCTCAATGCAGGGGCGCAGTCCGGCGCCCTCGGCATGCTGAATACCGGCGCTCGCACTGCGGGGCACCGATGTCCTCGCGGTCGAAGCACCCGCACTGGAAGCCGACGGGGCGGACGCCTTTCCCCCCTGGAGAGAAACGACCTTTCGAGCGATCTCTTCTGACTTCTTGTCGCTCTCGAGCGCGTCTTTTGCATCCAGCTCGGCACTGACTGCCGCCTTTGCGCGACTTGCACTCTCTCCTTGCGATGCCGCCGACCTGGCTTGCTGCGCTTGCAGTTCTCTCAGCTTTTCACTGTCTCGGTTCCATATTGGCGCTGCAGGTCGCAGCGGATATCCAACGACGGCTCCTCCTTGCGTTTCGGCCATCGGAGTACCCGCACCGCCATCGCGGCGAAGCCGGTTGTCACGCTTCGTAGAGGCTCGGTCATAGTCTTCCTGCAACGTGGTGCCGCGGCCGACGTTGCGCACGATGTCCCTCGGACGATCGCCGAATTCTCGAAGACGCAACAGCCAGCGATCAAAGAACGTCATGTCGGCGATCTTCTGCTGTGCCCGCTGGTCCACAGCCACAGCCAGAGCTCTTTGAGCAACCACGGCGGCGGCCTCCTTCTGGCCTTGCCCCTCGAGGTCACTCATTCGCTTGGTGACGTCCGGGGTAAGGTAGTTGCGCGTCTTGTTGAGTTCTGCAGAAGCCTTCACAGGCTCGTCCGCCAGCTTGGAAAAATTCTCCACGGCGTCCTTGATCGAGACGCCCGACACCCGGTTCATCTGCACGACCGCGGTGGCCGCCTGTTGCAGGACATGGCCTTGCACCTGACCCGAGGCAACCAGGCTGCTCAGGGCCTCGGCCGCTTTTGCACGCGATCCGCCGGTGCTGCCTGCGATCTCGACTTCCATTCTTCGCAGCTGGTCGTTCGTCACTGCGGCATAGTTCCCGCTCGACGTCTTCGCTCGGGAATATGAAGCGCCTTCTCTCGCACCTTCGACGGCGGCTTCGCCGACGTAGCGCGTGGTCTTCACGGCGAGTTCGACACGTGGCTCGCGCCGAAGAGCCGCCATTGCGACATTCGCGGCGCCGGCGGCACTGGAGAACTCCCTCAGTGCTTGCGTGGCAGCAGGCACTTCTTTGGTCACCAATGAAGTGCTTGCAAGGATTCCTGTTGTTTGTTCAGCAGCCATGTCTGTATGGTCCGTTTGAGCTAAGAAAAAAATGAGGCCGACATCTGCCGGCCCCATGCTTCTTCGATGACCGCAGGGGCCCGCGATGCCGCTAGACGTTCAGCACCGCGATGCCTTCGTCTTCCATCACCTGCAGTTGCAGGAACACCTCGCGCTGGCGTGCGCGCGGAATGCCCAGGCGCTTCATGGCGACGTCGACGGCGCCGAAGTCGAGCCCCTGGAACCACGCGCCCGCCGCACCCGCGACGACCCGCCACTGCGTTCGGCAGGCATGGAACACCTCGAATGCTTCCTGGTGTTCGGGCCATAGCTCGAAGGGTGGCGGGCCGCCGCCGTTGGCCGTCGAAGAGACGAGCCGGGTCGGGTCGAGACCGAGCGACGCGCACTGGCTTCGGAGATCGTCGTCCAGCTCGTCGTGGACGCGATGCTCTGCTCCGAGCACAAGGCGCGCGGCGCCTCTCAGTTTTTTACCGCGGCCGGGTAGGCATGCTCGAAGTAGCTGTAGGCAATGGCAGCCTCGAAGGACGGCCATTCCTCCACCGCCGCCGCGCGGTTCTCTGCGGTGCAGATGAAGGGCGCGCCGTCGTCGCCTTCCAGGCCCTTCCAGTCGGCCAGCACCATGTCGAGCAGTTCCCTGTCGGTGAGGTCGCGGCCGTCCAGGCGCTTCTGCAGGATGTCGTTGTCGGACTTGGTCAGGCGCTTGAAGACGGCGCTGAAGCGCACTTCCTCGACCTGGCTGTCGCCGGGCACGCGCATCAGCACCGGCGCGACGAAGGTCGGCTTGACGGCGATCTTGAGTTTCTGGGGCATCTCTGTCTGTTCCTCTGTGGAGTGGTAGGTAGTGCCGGTGAAGCTCAGCGCACGACGATCGACCACTCGTCGTTGCCCGCGCCGGTGGGCACGAACTCGAGCGGCACGGTGATCATCTGCACGCCGTCGACGTCGCTGAAGGTCGGCTTGCCGATCTGCGCGCGCGGCGACAGGAACTCGACGACGTTGGTCGCGCCCTGGCCGTGCCTGAGCGCCAGGTTCACGCGCTGGCTCGCGCGTGCCATGCCGATCCAATCCTTGGTGGCGACCGAGGTGTTCTCGAAGGTGACCGAGCCGGTCGACACGCGTGCGGTGATGTCCACGGCATCGACGGTCATCAGGTCGCGCTTGACCACGGTGTTGCCGGCGTCGAAGGCGAAGGCGTTGGCGGCCACGCCGAGGCCGTCGAGCGTGAGCGTGGTGTTGGCCTTGTTCACGCCCAGCGGGTCCATGAACTTGGTGTAGTCGGCCACTGGCAGCGGCGCGTCTTCTGCGGGCACGAACAGGCCGGTGAACTCGAACTGCCACTTCGGAATGCCCTTGGCATTGATGGTGGCCTTCACGTTGCCGTGCGCATCGGTCATCTTGTAGACGGTGCCGTCGACGTTGCCATAGATGGTGAGCGACTCCAGCGCGTCCGTGGCCGGCGCGAAGGTGGTGCTGACGCCGGCGGCCGTGGTGACGGCGATGGCGCAGCCGCGCATCAGCGCTGCGTAGCCGGGCACGTCCCCTGCCGCGGCAACGCCGGCGATCTCGACCGAGAAGGCGATCTTGCTGTACTGCGTGACCAGCACGGAGCCGCGCGAGCCGAAGTACGGGCGCACGTTGTCGCGCTGGACGACGTCGCCTTCGATGGGGGTCAGCGTGACTTCGCTGACCAGGATCGCGTTGGCCGCGCCCGTGGGCACCGCGTCGGTGCCGCGTACCGTTTCAGCCTTGGCCAGGATGGCCATCTTGCGCATGAGTTTTGCCATGTCGGCGTTCTCCGTTGGTTGGTTGGTTTGGGTTGTCGAGAAAAGGAAAGATCTGCCTGCGTGCAGTCAGAGGTAGCGCCAGGTCCGCAGCTGCAGCGCGATGCCGTGGCAACGCACGCCGCAGAAGGTGACCAGGCCGGTGCCGTCGACCTGCACGCCGTCGGTGCGCTTGTCGTCGGTGAGCGGGCCGGCGGCGCATGCGCCGCCGAAGGTGGGGTCGGCGCGCACGGCGTCGCGGATGTCTTCGACGAGGGCGTCGAACACATGCTCCGAAGCGGCGGCGTCGTCGGATGCGAGCAGGCCGTGCACGGTCCAGGTGTCCACGCTCATCGCGCGGCCGGCGGCATTGACGCTGCGCTCTTCGGTGGCGGTACGGCGCAGCCACCAGCCGCGCAGTTGCTGGCCACCGCCCGGCAGGTCGTACAGGAAGAGCGCGCGCAGCGCTGCTTCGTCGGACAGGGAGCGTTCGCGGTCGTGAACGCGGCCGACCTGTGGCACGGTGTTCAGCGTCTGCACGATGGCGCTGCGAAGGGTGTCGAGACGGCTCATGCCTGGGCTCCGTTGGGTGTTGATGGGTTGGTGTATGAACTGTCGCGGCGAAGACCCGAATGGCTGAGGCCGACATTCGCCGTCCCCGTGCATCCGTGGTCCGTCAGTTGCCGCCGGGCCCATTGCGGAACCACTGCTTGATTGCCTCCGCGAGCAGCGCCGTGCCGATGGCCATCGCGCCGCCCGATGCGGCGCCGAAAACGGCGGCGCGTTGCTCGACCGTGCGCAGCCGTCCGTCGAGCGCGTCGAAGCGCGTGTCGAAGCCGTCCATGCGGCGGTTCTGCCGGTCTTGTCCGTCCTTCAGGGCCTGCACCAGGCCGTGGATCTGGCCGAGCAGCAACAGCTCCTGCGTGCGTGCGTGGGTTTCGCTCATGGGGCGGGTCTTTCTGTAAGGAACTCGATCAGCGCGCGGTACCGGAGCCGGTCCGCCGCGCATGAGCGGGCATTGATGTCGTGGTTGGTCCAGGCGTCGTCGACGGTGAGGCCGGAATCAGCAGCACAGGCTTCGACGGAGGTGTCAGCAAGTCCGCAGGTGCCCGCGGGTACGTCGGTGCCCGCGAGGGCGCTGTTCCACATCCAGACAGCAGCAAGGCTGAGGCGATGAGGGCCATCGGCAGGTGGCGCGGCATCGGCATGCGGTTCAGGCGCTGCGGCAGGCGCTGCGCAGGAAGGCTGCCGCGCGCGGCGATCAGGAACGGCGGGAGGAAGCACAAGCGAAACGCGCTGGCGTAGTTCATGGGTCGGGCCTTCGAGAGAGAGGTAGCTGGCCTGCAGGGCGCTCGCGCCTAGCTGGTACTTCGCCGAGGCGGCACGTCCGCGCTCGTACTCGGCCTGCAGGTCTTTCGCGAGCTGCGTGGCGCGCTGCGCTTCCTTCTGCTGCCAGGCAGCGCGCTCCTGCATGCGGCCGGCACCATGGATCGCGAAAGCGCAGGCGGCGAGCAGCAACGCCGCAACTGCGCCTGCAACGAGGCCCGCCCAGGCCCTGGCTAAGAAGCTCATGGCGCGTCGCTCCCCATGCATTGCGCATGCAGCCTGAGGCGGTCTTTCCAGATGCCCGCGCAGGTCCGGTTGCCGGGCGCCGAGCAGTCGGTCTTGCCCACGTACTTCCAGCCCAGGATGGCGTTGCATGCGCCCGCGTAGTCACCCGCGTTGAGGCGCTGCACGAGCACCGAGGTGCGGCCTTTCCGGCCGCCGGTGCAGAAGTTGAAGGCGCCGATGTTGTAGGCGAGGCTCACATACGCGTCGTACTCGTACTGGTGCAGCGGCACCTTCACGCATTGCTTGAGCTCGCCCTCGTAGGTCTGCACGTCGCGCAACGCGCGCTGCAGCGCGGGCACGGGCGTGGTGGTGTCGCCCATGCGCACGCCGCCGGTCGTGCCGAAGCCGATGGTGGGCACGGCCGTGCCGTGCACCGGGTCGGGGTAGGCCTTGTCGCTGTAGCCCTCGCGCGCGACGATGCCGATCAGCCCCGCCGCGCTCAGTGCGAGCGCGGCCAGCAGTTGGCGCGGCGCCTGGCCGCGCTGGCGTGTTTGCCGCCGCTTGAAGAGTGTTCGAGAGATGTCGTTGCCCATGACCCGAATGGTCGGGCGAAGGGGTCAAACGACTGAGGCCGACATGAGCCGGCCCCTTTCTTCATTTCCGCCGGCGCGTCAGATTTCGCCGCCGTGCCAGACGACGCGGCCGCTGATGTGCAGTTCCGCGGCCTGCTCGGCACTCAGCACCTGCGGCTTGTACGCGGGGTTGTAGCTGATGATCTGCAGCCCGCCGGTGGAGAAGTCGCGCTGCAGCACCTTCACGTAGTCGTGTCCGTCGAGCTGGATGACGTACACGCCGTCCTGGTCGAGCGACTTGGTGGCGGTGTCGACCAGCAGGATGTCGCCGTTGTTGATCTTGTCGGCCATCGAATCGCCGCGCGCATGGACGATGCGCGCATGCACCGGCTTCACGCCCTTGCGCGCCATCCACGAGCGGCTGAACGCGAAGCGGCCCATGTGCTCCTGCGAACCGTTGATGGCGCCGCTGCCGGCGCTCACACGCACGTCGAGCAGTTCGACCAGCACGAAGACCTCGTCGTCCAGCCCGCTCGACAGCTGGCTGGGCGGGTTGGCCGGCTGGAACGGGTTGAGCTCTGACGGGTCGACGCCCAGCGCCAGCGCCATCACGTACAGCTGCTCGAGGCTGGCATCGCTCACGCCCCGCTCGATACGGCCCACGGTATTGAAGTGCAGGCCGCTGCGCTGGGCGAGGTCGTCGATGGTGAGGCCCTTCTGCTTGCGCAGATCGCGAACCCGCGCGCCTTGCGCGAGAGCCAGCTCGCCGACGCGAGCCTTCACCTGGTCGTCGTCGGGTGGAGTGTTGATTTGCGGCTTCACGATAACTTTGGTTTGTGCGAACGCGCACATCCTAGACACGTCAAGGTATTTTTTCAACCCATCTGGTGTCTGAAAACATGTAAATGTTGATTTTCATGTTTCTCTTGATTGTGAAAACCTGATTTGTGTGCATAATCAGCTCCGTTGACACAAAACAACATATTCTGATGATTTAGCACCCCATTCGGGTTAAAGAAACGCTCGATCCGAGCAAAACCAACCCGTCCAAGTTGGATGGAGAACACGGATTCGCGCATATCCGAGCGGGTTTTGAACTGTCGGTGGGTTGTGGCCCGCGCATCGGGGCCTCGCGCTGACGCGCAATCCGAAGCGGCTGGAGCGTCCCGGGCGGGACGCGAAGGCAGATGTTTGAAGAGTGCCCGACGAAGGTTGCAGCCTTCATCGGGCGTGCCAGTGAACTGAGCAGTGCCACGAGCGAGGAGGAATGTACTGTGAGAAAACGCTTTGTCAAAACCGAAGGCCGCGCGCGCCAGACAGGAGGCGCGTGATGGAAGACACGACCTCCGAATGGTTCGTCGCCACGGCGCTGATGGCGCTGGCGGACCGCCGCGCCGAAGCGGCACAGGGCGAGACCGCCGCTCCCGAAACCGCGCCAGACGCGCAGGTCCGTGACGCGGACCCGTTCGCCACCCGCCTGTGGAACCTGCTGCGCATCCGCCGCGCGCTGACGGCCGACGAAGCCGCGGCCCTGCTGCTGACCGATGCGCAGGCCGACGAAGACATCGCGCTGGGCCGCCGCCAGGCGGGCGCGCTCATGCTGTCATGGTCGCGGCAATGCCCGCAGGCCGTGCGCATGGACGCCCGGCGCGTCGATGGCCTGAAGCGCTACACCCTGTTGCGCGATATCGGCGCCACGCCGCCGGCACCGCGCGGGGAGGCCCGATGACCGGAATGCCGCCCCCCTACATGCAAGAGGCGTGGTTCGCCTTGCTGCGGCAAGCCTGCGACGGACGTTCACGCTCCGAAGTGGCCGCGCAGCTGCACATCAGCCCAGCGGCGGTGAGCCAGGTGCTCAACGCCAGCGGCAAATACGGCGCCGGCAAGGCGCGCACCGACCGCATCGCCCGCCGCGTGCTCGACACCTTCGGCGAACCGGCGACGAACGAGGAGACCGCAGCATGAGCACGACAAAACCCGACAACGAACAGGCAGCCGACGCGCGGTGCGCCATCGCCACGCACCTCGAAACGCACGAGGCGGCGTCCGCGCTGGAACTCGAACGCATGCGGGCCGGGCGCATCGCAACGGCGCGACGGGTGCTGCGGCTCGACACCAGCGTGTACGAACCCGCCGCCTTCACGGTCGTGCGGCCAGGCGCAATGGACTTCGCCCGCATCCCGAGCCTGCTGCTCGGCCGGCGCTCCGTTTACTGGGGGACTTCGCGATGAGCACCGCTACGGCTTCCATCAACGCCGCGCAGGTGCTCGCCGAACTGCGCACCCGGCCGGGACGCGACAACGGTATCCATGTGCGCGACCTGGTCGCACGCATCACCGGCCAGGCCGCGCCCGCGCCGGCACTGGAGCGCCGCGTGCGCGAGTTCGTCTCGGCGCTGCGGCTGCAGGGCGAGCAGATCTGCGGCAAACCCGACACCGGCTACTTCATGGCCGCAAGCCCGGCCGAGCTCGACGAGACCTGCCGCTACCTGCGCAGCCGCGCCGTCTCCGGCCTGCTGATCGAGAGCCGCATGCGCCGGGTGTCGATGCCCGCGCTGCTGGGGCAGCTATCGCTTTCCGACAAGAACAACGCCACCGACACCGTCAACTCCTGAGAGGACACACCATGCAAGAAGCCATCGCACACCACCCCGGTTACTGGAAAGACGCCAACGACGCGCTGATCCCGGTGTCGAAGATCAAGCCGATCGACAAGGACCGCCATGCCGTCGTCAGCGAACTTTGCGAGCAGGCGCGCCGCCAGAGCGCGGCGTTGATCGGGTTCAAGCTCTCGGCCATGAACGCGGTGCACGAGTTCATCGAGCGCAGCCTGGCGGCCTACGACGTGAAGAAGGGCGGCAAGAAGGGCAACGTCACGCTGCTGAGCTTCGACGGCAAGCACAAGGTCGAGCGCCGCATGCAGGACACCGTGGTCTTCGACGAGCGCCTGCAGGCCGCCAAGGCGCTGATCGACGAGTGCATCCAGGGCTGGAGCAAGGGCAGCAACGCGAACATCAAGGTGCTGGTGAACGACGCCTTCCAGGTCGACCAGCAGGGCAAGATCAGCACCGCCCGCGTGCTCGGCCTGCGCCGCCACGACATCGCCGACGAGAAATGGCAGCAGGCCATGAAGGCGATCGGCGACAGCATGGAGGTCGCGAGCACCAAGCCGTACATACGCTTCTACGAGCGCGACGACACCACGGGCGAGTACACGCCCATCAACCTGGACGTGGCCGCTGCATGAGCACGCATGAACTCATCGGCATCACGCCGTTTTCATCATCGTCGGCACCGGCACGAAGCAGCGCGGGCCTGCGGCAAGCCGCCACCGCGCTGGCCAGCGAGCTCCTGCCGCCGCGGCTGCGGGAGTTCGTGCGGCTGATCGGACTGCCCGCCACGCTGCGGCTGATCGAGCGCTACGGCGGCTTGCGGATCTACATTCCGGCCGACCCGGCGCCGGACCATCCGCTCGCGAGCCTGATCGGCTTCGACAAGCTGCGCGCGCTGAGCGCGGAGTACGCCATCGACGGCACCGGCCTGCGCTTCGTGCTGCCGAAGGCGCAGCGCGCTTTCGACGCGATCCGCAACGAGCGCATCCGCACGGACTTCAGCACCGGCAAGTCGGTGCGCGCGCTGGCGGCGGAGCACCACCTGGTCGAGCGGCAGGTGGCGCGGATCGTCGCGGATATCGCGTTCTGAGGCGCCGGCCTCCTGCTTACTTCGCCTGCAGCAGCGCGCCGGCTTCGAGCAGCACCAGTTCGTTGTCGTCGGCCTTGTTGGGCTCGCGGCTGCTGGAGAAGGGCAGGTTGTTGTCGTTGCCGACCACGATGTGCGTGGCATCGACCACGTCGACGTTCTCGATCGTGAAGAACGGGAACTTCAGCACGCCGTCGTTCAGCGGCTTGCGTGCGAGCTTGTTCGGGTCGGCAATGTTCAGCAGGTCGATGTAGCCGATCTTGCGCACGGGGCCGCCCATGTTCGCATCGTTCAGCTCGACCTTGTAGACGCGCTTGAACTTGGCGATGTCGTGGAAGCAGTCGGTGCGCTTCTGGCCTTCGGGGCAGGCCTTGTCGCTGGTGCCTTCGCCGTTGTCGCGTTCGATGATGAGGCCCATGGCACTCGTGCCATCTCCCGCCTTGCCGTCGATCATGTTGAAGTCGCCGATGGCGTTGCCGTTGGCTTCGAGCACGTATTGCCAGTGGCGGCCGGTCCACTTCTCGGTGGCCACGTCGAACTCGAGCACGCGCAGCGCTTCCTTGCCGTCGACCTTCTCGTAGTCCTTGGCCTCGGCGTTCCACACCGGGCCTTCGAGCAGCGCGTAGAGCTTGCTGCCGTCCTTCGACGAGGCCATGCCCTCGAAGCCCTTGGAGCGCTTGACCTGGAACTCGACCGCGCCACCCGGCGCGCCCGGCGTGGTCACGGCCGGATGGTCGGGCGAGCGCACGGCCTTGCCGTCGACCAGCGTATCGTACACCGCGAGCACCTTGCCCTTCAGGTCGGCCTTGATGAGGAAGGGGCCGAACTCCTCGCCGATCCACAGCGCGCCGCCGGCGAACTGGAAGCTCTCGGGGTCGAAGTCGGAGCCCGTCAGGTAGCGCTGCCTGGTGCCTTCGTGCACGATGCGGAAAGGCACCTTCTTGTCGGGGTCGTGCAGGAAGATGGTGTCCAGGTGATTGAACTTGCCGCTCTTGAAGTCCACCTTGTAGTGGTTCAGGTAGAGCATGAAGTCGGGCGAGTTGGCCTTGGCGCCGGCGCCGTTGTCGGTAAGGATCCAGAAGGTGCCGTCGTCCATCTTCTTGATGCCCGAGTGGCCTTGCAGCGGCTGGCCCTTGAAGGGCAGCGACACGCCGGTGGGGCGTCCGGCCGACAGGCCTTCGACGCTGCCCACGGCCTCGACACGCCTGGCCGTCGTGAACTTGCCGCTGACCTGCAGGTCGGCCGGTGCGTCCTTGGGCGTGGCAACGAAGCTCTGCGCGGGCAGCACGGCGTGGCCGGCGAGCGTGGCGGGGAAGGCGGTCTGCGCAGCCGCGGCGCCGCATGCGAGAGCGGCGGCCAGGGCAACGAAGGACAGGGAGGCGAGACGTGTCATGAGCAGGAGAGTGTCCAAGTCGAAAACGCGTGACCATGCCGAGGGGGCATGACGCCGCCATGACATCCCTTCAAGGTGCGATGTCGACCGTCACCTCGCGCGACTCGGCACGCCCCTGGTCGTCGACCGCGCGCAGCACGTAGCGCCGGCCCGAGGCCGCGAGGTCGGGCATCCACGTGATGCCTTCGCCGGGCGCGGCGCGGCCGATGAGCGCGTCGTCGGCAAACCAGTAGATCGCCTGCGTGCCTGCCGCGGCTTCGGCGCGCAGCACCAGCGGTTCGGGCTTGTTCGCGCGCAGCGTGTGGCGCACGCCGCGCAGGGGCGAGGTGATGAGCGGTGCGCTTTCCGGTGCGCCGCCGTCTTTCTCGCAGCCATCGGCCGGTGCGCTCGCGCGCGGCAGGCCGGCCTGGCGGAACAGGCGGCGCATGTCGCTGCCCCATTGCTCCACCACCTGCTGGCGGGCATTGGGCTGCGGGCCGCAGACCACCTTGCCGGTGGTCTCGTCGACCCATACCGCGCGGTGCAGGTTGCTGACCTGGATGGGCGACTTGCCGGCGATGAACCATGTCATGGTGCGCACGGGGCACAGCGCGTCGGGCAGGCCACCCGTCGCCGCGCAGACTTCGACCTGGCGCAAGTCGGGCGGCTGGCGCGACGCGACCTCGCCGGGGTCGAGCCGCTGGGCGCGCAGCGCATCGACCATGCGCAGGAACAGCGGCGCGGCCGCATCGACGCCCACCAGCGCGGGGTTGCTGGTCCCGTCGAAGTTGCCCACCCACACCACCAGCACATGCCGGCCGAACACGCCGGCCGTCCACGCGTCGCGAAAGCCCCAGGACGTGCCCGTCTTCCACGCGATGGCGGGGCGCGCGGGCAGCGTGGTGTCGGGGCGCGGCGTGTGGCGCAGCATGTCGAGCGTGATGAAGGAAGCCTCCTCGCTCAGCAGGCGCAGCGGCTGCACGGGCCGCTCGTCGGGCGCGGGCTGCGTGTAGCGAATGGGCTGCGAGATGCCGCCGTTGGCCAGCGTCGCGTACATGCCCGCCAGTTCCTCGGGCGTGACCTCGCCACCGCCCAGCACCAGCGCGAGGCCGTAGTGCGATTCGCTCTGCAGCTTCTGCACGCCCGCGAGCCGCATGAAGTCGTAGAGCCCCGGCTTCGAGAGCTTCGCGGCCACGGCGACCGCGGGCACGTTGCGGCTGCGGATCAGCGCCTCCTGCGCCGGCAGCGGGCCGGCGAAGCGGTGGTCGAAGTTCTCAGGCGTGTAGGGGCCGAAGGAAGTCGGCGCGTCCTTCAGCATCGTCTTCGGATGCAGCAGCCCCTGGTCGAGCGCCAGCGCGTAGATGAAGGGCTTGAGCGTGGAGCCCGGCGAGCGCTTGGCCAGCACGCCATTGACCTGCCCCGAGATGGCGTCGTTGCGGAAGTCGGCCGAGCCGATCATCGCGCGCACCTGCATGGTCGAGGCGTCGAGCAGCAACGCGCTCGCGTTCGTCATGCCCACGTCGGCATGCGTGCGCAGGTACTGGCCCATCACGCGTTCGAGCGTGGCCTGCATGCGCAGGTCGATGGTGGTGCGCACTTCCTGCACGCCGCGCTCCTGCGCGAGCAGCATGTCGGTGGCGTGCGGCGCAAGAAAGGGCAGGCTGCCGCGCGACTGCGCCGACAGCGCGAGCTGCGCATCGGGCGCGTGCTGCTTCGCGGCCGGGTCGCGCTCGGCCCACAGCGCCCACAGGCGTTCGCGCGCCGATTGCAGCTCGGCATTGCGCCCGCGCTCGGCAATGCGCTTGACGGGGTTCTGCGGAATCACGGCAAGCGTCAGCGCCTCGGGCAGGCTCAGCTTGGCGGCGTCCTTGCGGAAGTAGATGAGGCTCGCGGCCTGCACGCCTTCGATGTTGCCGCCGTAGGGCGCGGTGTTGAGGTACGCCTCCAGGATGTCGTGCTTGCTGAAGCGCGCCTCCAGCCACAGCGCCGCGAAGATCTGCGCGACCTTGCCTGTGGGCGTGCGGCTGTCGATGCCGTAGACGCGGCGCGCGAGCTGCATCGTGAGCGTCGAGCCGCCCTGCCTGCGTTCGCCGCTGGCAATGCGCCAGGCGCTGCGCGCCAGCGCGGCGGGGTTGACGCCGGGGTGCGCATGGAAGCGCCGGTCTTCGTACAGCAGCACCGCGTCGACCAGCGTGGGCGAGATGCGATCGAGCGGCACCCAGAGCCGGTACTGCTCGTCGCCCGCGAGCGTGAGGCGCAGCAGCTCGCCGCCCTGCGCATACACGGCGCGCGAACTGCCGACGGTCTCGCTCAACGCCGCGTGCGGCCACAGGCGCAGCAGCGCGAGCACGAGGACAAGCGCCAGCGCCCACAGCGCGGGCTTGCGCAGCCTTCTTCCTGCAGACGCGATGCCGATGCGCATGGCGGACCTGCCTTGCCTCAGTTGACGACCACCTGGAAGCGCGCACCGGCCGAGCGCGAGAACACGCGCCGGTCGTACATCGCCTCGCCGTACGCCGCCGGCACCACGTAGTCGCCCACGTTGGTGGCGCGCGCCTTGTAGGTCACTTCGAGCAGGTCCTTGTTGACGCTGCCGTAGAACACGACGCGGTCTTCGCGGATGTCGGCGTACTGCACCTTCCACGAGCCGCCGCCGCCCAGGCGCTTCTTCCAGATGGGCGCGTCGGCGTTGGCATCGTCGTCGTCGCCCACGGCCTGCAGCACCGGCTCGAGGCCGCCGGGCAGCACGTCGACCAGCGCCACGTCGTTGAGCTGCGCGCGCTCCAGGCTGCGCACGCGCACCCTTACCGTGACCTCTTCACCGAGCCTGGCCTTGGTGATCGGGTTGCCCTTGCCATCGAGCACTTCGTGGAAGATTTCGAGGCCCTTGTTCACCGCCGTGGCGGGCACGTTGCGCTCGAAGCCCTGTTCGGCCCAGCTGTAGTAGAGGTTGAAGTCGCTGTCGTTCGACAGCTTCAGCCTGGCCGTGCCGGCCGGCACCGCCGCGCGCGTGATCGGGTTCACCGCGCCCAGCACGAGCGCGGCGGCCTGGCCCTGCGCGTTGACGGCACTCGCCGTGAGCTTGCCTTCGGCGTTCTGCCCCACGGCCTCGAAGTACGAATCGACCGCGAGCAGCATCGACGCCGACGACAGGCTGTTGTACCAGCCGTCGCGCACCATCGCGGCCATGCCTTCCCACACAGCGGGCTTCAGCGTCTTCAGGCGCGACGGGAAGTGGCGGCCCACCAGGTGCAGCGTCATGCTGTCGTGCACCAGCGGGTCGTAGTAGGCACCCCATACGTTGCGGCGCTGTTTCTTCTCCGTGCGCGCGAGCAGGTCGGCCCACACAGGGTTCAGCAGCTCGTTCGCCACTTGCTCCTGCTTCACGAGCTGGTAGCTCGCGGCAAGGTAGACAGCGCCGAGGTCGTCGCTCCAGCCCTGCGTCTGCTTGCCGCGCCATGCTTCGCGCAGGTTGGCCAGCGCGGCCGGCGCGATGATGCCCTGGCGCGTCAGCAGGTACGCCGCCTGCGTGCGCTGGCGCCAGCCGTCCAGCGATGCGTCGCTGCTGCCGAGCCAGCCCTGCAGGTAGGCGTTGGCCTTCTGCAGCAGGTCTTGCGGCACGGGCAGCTTGTGGTCCCTGGCCTCGACCAGCAGGTGCACCGCGTACAGCGTGGCGAAGGCATCGGTGCCGGCACCGGGCCACAGCGAGAAGCCGCCGTCGGCCGTCTGCCGTGCGCGCAGCTGCACGAGGTAACGCTCGAAGGTCTTGCGCGCCTCGGGCATCGGCCCCTGCTCGGCCGTGCGGCCACGCGCCATCTCCTTCACCAGCTCGGGGCGGCCCGCGAGCAGCACGGCCGGGAAGGTCTGGCTCGTGATCTGCTCGGTGCAGCCGTGCGGGTACGCCTCCAGGTACTGCATGAGGCCGGTCGCGAAGGCCCACGGCGCGGCGGACACGGCCACGTCGCTCTGTCGGAAGTTCGGGTACAGGTCAGCCTGGCTCGACAGCTCGCCCGCGCGCTGGAAGCTGCCGGCCTGCACCAGCGTGACGAAGGGCGACGCCGGCCGCACGCTCACTTCGGTCGACAGGCGCGCGCTGTAGTTCTTGTGCGTCGATGTGAACACCAGCGCCGAAGAACCCAGCACTGCCTGTTCGCCCGGCTTGGCGCGCACGTTGAACTTGGTGCTGGCTTCGCCGCGTTCGTTGACCTTGAGCGTCTGCGTGGCGTCGCCCACCACTTCGAGTCCGCCGGAGGCGGTGAGCGTGAGCGCGATGGGCGCTTCCTTGCCCGAACCCAGGATGTTGTTGGCCAGGCCCACGCCCACTTCGACCGTATCGCCGGGCGCCATCGCGAGCGGCGCGTTCGGCAGTATCACCATGTCGCCGCGCACCACGGTGCGGGTGCTCTTGGCGGCGGTGGTCTCGTCGTTCACGGCCACGGCCATCACGCGCAGGCTGCCGTTGAAGCTCTCGGGCACGGTGTAGCTGAACTCGCGGCTGCCGTTCACGTCGACCAGGCCCGACCAGTAGGCCACCGGTTTGTCGCGCTTGCGCTTGAACGGGTTCAGGTGCTTGCCGAGTTCGCCCTCGCCGTCGCCGCCGGGTGCGGCGCCCTGCATGAGCTTCTTGAACTCCGGCAGGATCAGGTCGAGCGTCTGCAGCGTGCCGACTTCGAGCGCGCGCTTCTGGAAGAAGTGCTTCAGCGGGTCGGGCGTCTTGTAGCGCGCCACCTGCAGGATGCCTTCGTCCACCGCGAACACCACGGCGCGCGTGGGCTTGTCGCTGGTGAGCTTCATCTTCACGGTCTGCCCCGGCTTCACCAGTTCGCTGCTGGTGAGCTGCAGGTTGGCGGTGCGCTTGGTCAGCGCGGTGGCGAAGGGCACGACGCCGTACGACAGCGGGCTCATGTAGACCTCGTCCGAGGCCGGGTCGCGCACGAAGTGCACGTTGATGTAGCCGGTGCCCTCGAAATCCTTGGGCAGCACGATCTTCTGCACCGACGCGGTCTTGTCGGTCTTGAACCATGCGTGGGCGTAGACCTTGTCGCGCTCGATGGTGATGAGGCCCGCTCCCACGTACGGCGCGCGGATGCTTACCGCGATTTCCTGGCCCGGCTCGTAGTCCTTGCGGTCGAGCGTGAGCTGCAGCTCGGCGTTGCGGTCCAGAGAGCGCGACACGTTGGCATTGCCCGCCACGCTGTACTCCACCCGGTTGAGCTCCAGCCCCTGGGCATTGCGCACCACGTAGGCGAAGTTGCCGGGCGCGCCGGTGTCCAGCGCCACGTTGTTGCCGGCCGCGGCGATGGCGAAGGGCTTCTCGTCGAGCACCACTTCCTTGCGGCGCGACTCGTAGCGGTACAAGCCGTTGTCCTGCTTGATGAGCACCGACAGCACCTTGCGCTCCACGCGCTCGATCTTCAGGTCGGCCACGGCCGTCTTCTTCGCCTGCGGGTCGATGGCGATCACGGTGGCGTTGCGCGCGGCGCCCTTGCTCACGTAGCCGACGTCGCCGTCGACCTTCACGCCGACGAGGTAAGGCATGTCGCTCACCAGCGTCTGCGCCTCGGCCGACACGCTGCGCCCGCCCTCGGGCTCGAAGGCCTTGGCGAGCACGTGCACCTGGTAGGTGGCGGCGTCGAAGCGCGACAGCCGCAGGTCGAATTCGGCCTTGCCGTCGGCGCTGGTCTGCACGCTGCCCAGGTCGTCGACCTGCCTGTCGGCCGCACGCTGCGGATCGAAGAACGCGTAGTCGGTGAAGGCGCGGAACACCGGGAAGCCGGGGCTCAGCGTGAGCGTGCCTTCCACTTTGCGATCAGGCGCGGGCGTGCCGAAGAGGTTCTGCACGTCGATGAGCGCCTTCAGGTCCTTGGGCCTGACCCAGCCTTCGGCGATTTCGCTGCTGAGCTTGGCCGTGACCTTGGTGCGGTCCGGCAGGAACTCCTGCACCTTCACCGTGGTGCTGCCGATCAGCAGGCCTTCGACCTCGGGCGTGCCGGGCGACGATTCGCGCGGCAGGTAGAGGTTGACGGTGTAGTTGCCGGTGGGCGATGTGTCTTGCGTGGTGTGGGCGATTTCCGCCGCGCCGCCCGGGCCGAGCTTGAGCTTTTCGCGGCGCACGCCGAGGCCGCGCGCATCGATGATCTCGGCTTCGAGCGGCAGGTCGCGCAGCGAGGTGCCCCAGTTGCCGGCCTTGACCATCATCGCGATGTGCATGGTGTCGCCGGGGCGGTAGATGCCGCGGTCGCTGAAGACGTAGGCCGTCATCTGGTTTGGCACGCCGGCCGCGCGCAGGCCGCCGACGTCGAAGCGGGAGATGTCGAGCGTGCGGTCGTTGCGGTTGAAGGGCAAGAAGCTCAGGTCGCCGTCCTTGCGCACGACCAGCACCACCGGCGCCTTCTCGCGCTGGTAGCCGGCGAGGTTGGGCAGCTTGGCGGCGCCCGTCGCATCCGTGGCCTGCGACGCGACGATCATGCCGTTGCGGCCCCACACCTCGACCAGTGCGCCGGCCACCGGCTGGCCGTTGGCGATGCTCTGCACGAACACGTCGCGCGTGCCGTCGAGCGACTTCTTGGCGACGATGCCCAGGTCTGTGACGAGCACGAGGCGCTGGTCGAGCTGCTGCTCGGGACTGCCGCCTTCGGTGTTGCTTTCTTCGTCCGACGACTGTCCCTCCTGTTGCTGTTCGTCTTCGGGCTGGGCCTGCTGCTCGTCGCCCTCGGGCTTCTTCTTCGCCTTGGGGTCGTAGCCTTGCACCTTGAGCAGGAACACGCCGCGACGGTCGGCCACGTCGTTGCGCAGGTACTCGGCGAAGTCGACGGTTTCGTAGTGCGCCTTGCCGGCGGGAATGCTGAGCGGAATTTCCTTCTGGAAGCGGTCGACGAGGTTGTCCGACTGCAGGCCGCCGTAGAACTGCGGGTGCGCGAAGTCGCCGCTGGTCTGCGTCACCAGGTGCTGCAGCTGCTGCGGCAGCAGGCGGCCGATTTCGAGGCGGATGCCCGGCAGGTCGCGCACCAGGATCGGCAGCTTGCGCTCGCCCGAGAGTGCGAGCAGCGAGCCCTGGCTCATGATGGTGAGTTCGGGCGCGAAGGTCTTGAGCAGGCGCACGTCTTGCCGCGCGGCGCCGAGCTGGTAGCCGCCGGGCGTCTTCAGGCCCTTGGCCACGCGAACCAGCAGGTAGCGGCCGCCCTCGGCCTGCGGCATGCGGAAGCTGACCATCTCGGTCACTTCGCGCTCGCTGGCGATGGGCTGCAGGTTGATCTTCCTGGCGCGGCGCAGCACGGCGTCGGTGACCTTCGACGGATCGGCGGACCAGTCGAACTTTTCTTCGGATTCGCCCTTGGCGTCTTCGGTCGCGGGCAGCAGCCAGGCTTGCACCACGCGCGCCATTTCGCGCTCGTGCACGGGCATGGAGGCGGTGACGTGCATCACGTGCTCGGGCTCTCCGTTCTCGCCGGTGACGATGGTGGGCTCGATGCTGGCGATGCTCAGGCTGAAGAGGCCGGGGATGTCGACCGCGCGGGACATGTCGGCACGCAGCGCCGGCCCGCCCTTCTGCGCGACCGTACCGGAGGTCAGGCTGAGGATCGCCGGGCGCGTCTTCTCGGGAATGGGCAGCGGCTCCGATTGCAGGGTGGCGTTGAGGCGCAGCTTGTCGTAGCTGACCGTGAACTTCTCGCTCGCGCACTTGCCCACGCTGAAGAAAGAGGAGCTGCAGGGCTGGTCGTAGGTCAGCACCAGACGCTTCTCGAACTCGGCCGTGTTCACGGGGTGCGAGAAGTGCACCTGAAAGAGCGCGCGGCGCACGTTGGCCTGCACCGGGTCTTGATAGAACTCGGCGGCGTTGATCTGCGCAGTGAATTCGGGCGAGGTGAACTCATACTTGCGCAAGGCCATCTCGATGTGCGGCGCGAGTGCGCTGTCGGTGATCTGCACCTTGTACGGCTGGCCGATGGGCCAATCTTGCGCAGGCAGGAATTCGAGCCGGTTCTGCTTGGTCCACGTCCAGCGGCCGGCGATGGCGGGCTCGATGGTGACGCCGGTGGCCTCCTGGCCGATGCGCGAAATGGGTGCCACCGAGGCCGAGAAATCAATGGCGAAGGGGTTCGGGCCCCTGTCGAGCTCGATCTGCGTGCGCTGCGGCGGCTCGGTCTTCGCGGTGGCGACGACGGGTTCGACGCGATCGGGCGTGAGGCCATGCCACCACCTGATCACATGGGGGCTGGCCATACAGCCGGCCAGCACGAGCAGCAGAAGCAACACGACCCAGGCCAGCCGCTGCTGCAGCCACTGCAGGCCGAAGAGCAGGAATGCGCCCGCGATGCGCAGCCAGCCCGGAGGTCGCCAGGAACCGACGAGCCCACGGGCCACCGGGCGCAAGAACCCGAGCACGCGGCCCAGCCCGGTGAAGAGCACGTCGCTGAACGACGCGAGTTTTCGATTGGCGACTTGCAGCATGGACGCTCCCACTGTGTTTTTGTTGGCGTCCGCGAGTGTGCGGACCATCTGTGAAGCAATGGCGCCGTGTGTGAAGTCTTCGTGAAAACCGCACAGGGGCCGCGCCGCGGCCGTGTCAGTGGCTCATGGTGCGGTGTCAGGAGCGCTCTTGTTCGGGGCGCGTGCGAGGGCCACCGGGTGCTCCGAACGCGCAGTTCGACGAAGCGAAAAGCGGATTTTCATTTCAGATCGAAAGCTGCGGCTTGTTCACCATCAGATAGAACACCACCACCATCGCCAAGAAGGCCGGGTAGCCCAGCAGCTCCCAATAGCGCTGGTAGCGCGCATACAACTGAGGCAGCGGTGTCGATTCGCGATGCGCCTGCGCCGCGATGGCGGCCATGCGGATCTGCAGCCACACCACCGGCAGCCAGCAGATGCCCGCGAACACGAACAGCCCCAGCGAGAGCGCGAGCCACGGCGTGGACAACGGCCAGCCCGCCATGTGCGCGAGCGCGAAACCCGTGGCCGGCTGGATGATGACGGTGGGCGTGGTGAACCACCAGTCGGCACGCACCACCAATCGGCTCACCACCGCCTGCGCGGGCACGCTGCCGCTGCGGTTGGTGAAGAACATGTAGAACGCCGACCCCAGCCCGGTGCCCACCATCAGCACGCTGGAGACGATGTGCAGCCACTTGAGGACGAGGTAGGTGTTCATGGCGTCGCGCGTCGGTAAAGATGCCAGAGCAGGGCGGCGATGGGCAGGTTCTTGAGCAACGGGCCGAGCGGGTGCAGCCACAGGCTCGGCTGTAGCACGGTCGCCACTAGCGTCATGGCAAGCATCAGGGCGAGTGCGGCGCCGTAGTTGGCGCGGCCTGGCCAGCGCCACAACGCGATGCCGACGACGAGGTCCGCGGCGGCGCCTCCGATGATCAGCAAGTCCACCAGCCACGCCGGCGATGTGATGCCCGCGGCGGCCAGCACCTCGCGGCTCTGCCCGTTCAGCTCGATGATGCTGGCGACGGCCGTGAACAGCCACACGGCGACGAGGCTCAGGCGAAGCAGGCGATCGTCAGCTTCGGCGCGCGTCATGCGGCTTCGTCGACCGTGTCCGTCACCATGCCCCAGCGCGCGAACTCGGGCTCGAATTCCTCCAGCGTGAGCAAACCCGCGCAGGCGTGCGCACCGGCGGGCAGTGCGTCGCCGCGCGCCAGGCGCCGGGCCAGCAGGATGGCCGCCATGCAGGGGATCTCCGGGCCGTGGTTGTCGTCGGCGGCAATGTGCCAGGCGCGGCGCGCGGTGCGGCCCGATGCGTCGGTGCCTTCGACGCGCACCACCATGCCGCCCAGCGCAGTGCCGAGGGCATCGAAAACGCGGCCCGCCGAATGCAGCAGCGGCGCCAGCTTTTGCGGCGCGGGCAGCACGCCCACGCGGCGCAGGAAGGCCAGGAACGCAAAGGCCTGCTGCGCCAGCCCGACTTCGAGCGCGGCGCGGAACATGACCGACTGCACACCGGCATGGCGCGCGGGAAAGAGTTCGAGATCGGGGATGTCGCACAGCGCACCGCGGCGCGGCTTCATGCGCGCGAACGCGACTTTCGTCGGGTTAGCCCAGCCGGGCTGCTCGGTCCAGCGCCCGCCATGCCAGACGCGGATCGGCTCGCCGCAGTAGGCGAGCACGCCGGCCAGCGTGGCTTCGCCGCGCGGCGCGCCTTGTGCGGGCGCGATGCAGATGTCGATGCCGTGGATGCCTTGCCAGCCCGCCGCCAGATGGTCGACCACGGCGGACGACAGCGCAGGCACCGTGCTGGCGCCGCTGATGCCCGTGCGGCCGGCATTGCGGAACGCGGTGTCGAGCGCGCCGGGAAAGTCGCACACGAAGCGGCGGCCGTCGGCCAGGTCGATGTAGTGCGCGCCCGCCGCCGCAACGGCCTGCGGCACGCCGTAGCCCTGGTTCTGGAACGGCCCGGCGGTGTGGATCGCCAGCGCCACGCCGAGTTGGCGCAGCGTGTCCGCGAGGTCCGGCGCCTGCACGTCGATGCGAACCCCGCGCGCGCCACCGCCCAGCGATTCGGCGAACGCCGTGGCGCGCCGCGCATCGCGCCCGGCCACCAGCAGCTCGATGCCGGCGTCTGCGGCCAGCGCCCGGCAGATGCGCGCGCCGAAGTTGCCGTACCCGCCGAGCACCAGCGTCCTCATCATGCGGACGCCGCGCCGGTGCCCGCGACATGGCCGCGCGTGAATGCCTCTTCGAAGATGGAGTAGCCCGACCAGTCCGCATGCGCGAACGACAACCGCCCCGCGACGACGCTGCCGCGATGCGCCTCGTCCGGTGCGCTGCGCTGCGACCCGATCTGCGCCAGCAGGCCTGGCCCGGGGATCGACATGGCATGCCCGTAGCGCGTGATCTCGATGCGCGTGGCAAGCGCGGGCAGGTCTGGATGGGGCAGCGACAGCTCCGCGAGCAGGTCGTCGCGCCAGCCGGTCCATGGGCGGTCGAGCAGCAGGCGGCGGCCGTCGGCGGTGTCGTAGCTGCTCGGGCCCAGCGGGCGATACCAGCTGAGCACGGTGCCGCGCGGCGTCGGGTCGAGCGCCTGGTGGCGCGCATCGACATAGCCGAGGCCGCGCGTGCCGTAGATCACGTTGTCCCAGCTCGGCGCGGCGCCGGGCCTGTCGGCCAGCGGGCCGCGCAGGTGCACGTTGGCCACCAGCCACGGCGCGTAGCGCACATGCGTGGCGGCGTTGGCCAGCACGGGCGGCGGGTTCTCGACCACGCGCGCTGCAATGAACACCGGCAGCGCGACGATGCAGCGCTCGGCCTGCCAGCGCACGAGCGACTTCGTCTTCGCGTCCCATGCATCGACCTCGACGCCGCCGCGCGACTCGGCGATGCGCGTGACGACTTGGCCGGTGTGCAGCCGCTCGCCGAGCGGCCTGGCCAGCTGCCGCGTGAGCCAGCCGTTGCCTTCGGGCCAGGTGAGGATGCCGTCGCGCTCGGGGCTCGAATCGTTGACGCTGCCGCTCGGGTCGCCGGGCGCGTGGAAGCCGTGGCGGCTCGCGAAATAGTGGATGCCGGCCCAGGCGGAGACATGCGCGATGCCGGCGCCGTAGTCGTCGCGGCAGCAGTAGTCGAGGTACCAGCGCAGCTGCGCGTCGCTGAAGCCCTCGCTGTCGAGCCAATTGGAGAAGGGGATGGCGTCGAGCGCCAGCAGCTCGGGCGTGACGGCGACCTTGAGCGTGGGAATGGCGAAATGCGCCGCGTGCTGCAGCGTGTCGATGCGCTGCGCGAACTTGCGGTACTGCGCCATCGTGCTCTCGCCAACGCCGTGCACGGGCAGCAGGCCGTCCTGCCATTCGCCGTGCAGGAACAGCCGCTCCTGCGGGGCGTGGCAGAGGTTGAGCTCGTCGTATTCCCAGCGGCCCGCCACGCGGCGGCGCAGGCCGAGTTCCTCGAGCAGGTCCTGCACCTCGCGCGCGTCGTCTCCCGGCACCGGCAGGTAGTGCGCGCCGAGCGGGCAGGCAATGCCGTTGACCAAGCCGCCGCGCGCGTTGCCGCCGGCGGTGTCCTCGAGCTCGAGCAGCGCGAAGTCTTCCACGCCGGCGAGCCGCAGCGCGCGCGCCGCCGCGAGCCCGGCCACGCCGCCGCCGGCAATCAATATGCGCGTGCGCTTCACGACGGCGGGCGCAGCGCCCTTGAGCGCGCCGTCGCGCATCGCGTGGCCGCGCGTGATGTCGATGCCGGTGAAGCCGCCTTCGATGGGCGGTGGCGGCGCCTCGCAGCCGGCGAGCGCGAGGGCGCCCGCCGCACCCGCCGCCCCCAGGAAGCCACGGCGCTTCATTCGCATCGCTTACTTCCAGGAACACCGCGGAACCGGCTCTGCCGGGCCGCAGGTGTTGCCCCCGGCGAGGGGGAAGGCGAAGCGACACGAAGTGCGCGAAGCCTGAGGGAGTTCATCATTCAGTGCGCCATGACCTTGCCCCACTCCTGCTCATAGGTGGTGACGAGGATCTGGTTCGACAGCCGGTTCACTTCGGTCGGCACGCGCGCCATGTCGAGCGGAAAGTCGAACATCAGCGGCAGCGTGGAAGGCGACAGGAAGCGCAGGCCGGCAGGCAGGGCATCGGGCATGCGATAAGGCCTGCGGCTCGCGATGATGTAGCCCCACTCGCCGAAGCTGGGCACGTGCGCGTGGTACGGCGTGGCGCGCAGGCCGACCGACTCGATGGTGGTCGCCACGGTCCAGTAGCTCTTGCGCGCCACCAGCGGCGAGGTGGTCTGGATCACCGCATAGCCGCTGGCCGACAGGCGCTTTTCGAGCAGCGCGTAGAAGCTGTTGGTGTAGAGCTTGCCGATGGCGAAGTTGGTGGGGTCTGGAAAGTCGACCACGATCACGTCGTACATGTCGCCCGGCTGCTGCAGCCACTGGAAGGCGTCGGTGTTGACGATCTTCACCTTGGGCGACGAGAGCGAGTGGCCGTTGAGCGCGGCCAGCGTCTCGTGCTCGGTGAAGAGCCTGGTCATGTTCGGGTCCAGCTCCACCAGCGTGACCGACTCGACCGAGGGGTACTTGAGGATCTCGCGCACCGCCATGCCGTCGCCGCCGCCGAGCACCGCGACCTTCTTCGGCGCGCCCTGCGCGGCCATCACCGGATGCACCAGCGCCTCGTGGTAGCGGTACTCGTCGCGCTCGGCGAACTGCAGGTTGCCGTTCAGGAACAGGCGGTGCCCGAGCAGCCCGCGCGTGACCACGATGCGCTGGTACGGCGAGGTCGCGCTGAACACGATGCGGTCCTGGTAGAACTTGTCTTCCGCCAGCGTGGTGATGTGGTCGGCCCACACGAAGGCCGCCAGCAGCGCCGCCAGCGACAGGAAGCAGGCGAGCGCGTGCGCGCCGATGCGGCGCAGCTCATGGCGGAACAGCCACAGCGCCCACACCGCCACCGCCGCGTTCATGAAGCCGAACAGCAGGCCGGTGCGGATCATGCCGAGCTGCGGCACCAGGATGAGCGGGAACGCCACCGACACCGCGAGCGCGCCGAGGTAGTCGAAGGTCAGCACCTGCGACACCAGGTTCTTGAGCACGATGTTGCGCTTCAGGATGCGCATCACCAGCGGAATTTCGAGGCCCACCAGCGTGCCGACCACCATCACCAGGCCATAGAGCAGCAGCCGGAAGGCGCCCGGCACGTAGGCGTTGGCCAGGAACAGGATCGCCGGCAGCGCGCCGCCGATCAGCGCGACCATCAGCTCGATGCGAAGGAAGTGCGCCGGCAGCTGGCGATCGAAATAGCGCGAGAGCCAGGAGCCCACGCCCATCGCGAACAGGTAGGTGCCGATGATGGTGCTGAACTGCAGCACCGAGTCGCCGAGCAGGTAGGAGCTCAGCGCGGCCGCGCTCAGCTCGTAGACCAGCCCGCAGGCGGCGACCACGAACACGCTGGCGAGCAGCGCGACTTCGACGGGTTGCGGCCCCCGCGCATCCGGGGTGCGCGCGGGCGAGGCCGCGTCGCTCAATGGATTGCAGCAGCCACGATGATGCTGATGCCCAGGCTCATTGCCGCCACGACGAGGCCCAGCGCCACGTTCTGCTTCTCGACGATCTCGCCCCACAGGTCATAGGGCGTGATCTTGTCGATGATCAGGAAGCAGAGCCAGAAGATCACGACGCCGATCAGCGCGTACACGAGCGATCCGAGGACCACGCCCGGTTTCAGCCATTCAAATCCCATGGGGACCTCCAGTCGTAGTAATGAGATACATCGGGTGCGTCATGCGCATCTTCCTCGTCATTTGTGCCCGCCGCCACTCGAGTAGCCGCCGTAGGAGCCGCCCGAGCTGCGGTAGCCGCTCGAAGAGCCGCCACTGCTGCTGCAGGTGCTCAGGATGATCAGCAGGATGATGATCACGACGATGATGATGATGATCGTGCCGCAGCCCATCTTCGACGCCGCCGCGCTGACGGGCAGCGCGTCGGCGCGCTTGAACATGTCCTTCTTGGCGTCGAGCTTGAAGGCGGTGGCCACCACGCCGCTGTCGAGCTTGATGCCCGACGACCACGTGAGCTCGTTGGCCGAGCGCTCCATCGAGAGCAGCGCGGGGCCGCTTGCGAAGTCGCGGTTGAAGGTCTTCTGCCCGCGCTCGACCTGCCAGTAGAACTCGCCCGCCACATAGGTGGTCTCGGCGTTGTAGGCGTACTGCTGCTGGTAGCGCTTGTTGAGGTAGGTGGCGGTGCTGCCGTTCTCGGCCATCACCGGGGCGCCGGTGGTCGGCTTGACCATGCTCCAGCCGTCTTCCGCGTCGACCAGGAAGCTGAAGCCGCGCTTCTTGTTGTAGAGCAGGTACTCGTCCCAGCCGAACTGTTCGTCGTCGCCGGGCTCGGTGCCCATGCGGTGCTGGAAGCCCACCACCTGCCACTGCGCGCCCTGCAGCTGGCCCATGCTGCCGAGCGCGATGAGCGGGCGCACGGGCTCGTCCTGCGTCGCATGCTTGAGCTCGCCGCCGATGCCCTGCGTCAGGTCGATGATGCTGTTGCACGAACGGCAGGTGATGCTCTTGCTGTCCGCCAGGTTGACGGTGACGGGCGAACCGCAGTTGGGACAGTTGAAGCTGCGGCCCTTCTCGTCCTTGGCCGATTCCTCGCGCAGGCCGGTGAGCTGCAGGTCGTCGAGCTGCACCGAGCGGCCGAGGTAGGCGCTGGGCGTGGCGGTGCCGTAGTCGATGCTGAGCACCAGCCCCTTGTCGTTGCGCAGCTCGACCATCGCGAAGGAGCGGCCGAGTTCGGGCAGGTGCGGCAGCTCGCCCTGCGCGGAAGTCAGCGCCACCTGCTCGTTCGAGGTGACGGTGTAGCTCTGGCCGGCGAAGGCGGTGGTCGCGCCCACGCGCAGCTCGTTCCAGGGCGGCGCGGCGCGCTGCAGGTCGAAGGGCAGCGCGAAGACGTAGGCGCCGTTGTCCTCGCTGAGCACGCCGGTGCGGTCGCCGTCGAGCGCGGCGATCCATTCGGTCCAGCGCCCGCCCGGGTAGGTGTATTGCAGTCGGCCGATCAGCGTGAACGGCTTGTCCTGGATGCGGCCGGCGGCAAACAGCTGCAGCGGGCTGAAGTCGTCGAACAGCTCGGCCATCTTGCCGGTGCGCGCGAGCGTGTCGCCCTGGCGCACGACCGTGCTCTGGCAGTACGGGCAGACCGCATGCGTCGATTGCGCCGAGCGGAATTCGACCGGCGCGCCGCAGCCGGGGCAGGGCGCGCGGTAGTAGCGTTGGTTGCCGGTTTCCTCAGCCATGAAGCGATGCTGAAGACACGGCGAACGAGGCGGGAGATACCGCGGAACCGGCTATGCCGGGCCGCAGGTATCGCCCCCAGCAAGGGGGAAGGAGTAGCGACACGAAGTGCGCGAAGCCTGCGGGTTAGACCAGCTTCTTGAGCAGCTCGGCCTTCTTGGCGTCGAACTCTTCCTGCGTGAGGATGCCCTTGGTCTTGAGTTCGCCGAGCTTCTCGAGCGTGGTCATCACGTCGGTGGGACTCACCACGGCCACGGCAGGCTGCTGCTGGGTCGCCGCGGCCTGGGCGGCCGCATTGGGGCTCAGGCCCTGCGCGAGGTTCTGCGCCAGCACCTGGCCGAGCGCCACGCCGGCGCCCAGGCCCATCGCGTCGCCGGCAATGCCGCCGCCGTTGGCCGCGCCCTCGGCGAACTTGGGGATGGCCTGCGCCGTCTGGTACTGCATGAACTTGCCCATGTCGTTGCCGACCATGCCCATGCCGATCTTCTGGTCGAGGATCTTCTGCAGCTCTTCGGGCAGAGAGACGTTCTGGACCGTGATGTTCTCGAGCTTGATGCCGATCTTCTCGAATTCGGGCACCAGCTGCGCGGCCAGCGCCTGCGCGAACTGGATCTGGTTGGCCGCCAGGTCGAGGAAGGGCACGCCGCTGGAAGCGATGGCGTTGCTGATGTTTTGCAGCACCAGGCCGCGCAGCTGGCCGTCGAGGTCGGCCACGCTGTAGATGTCGCGCGTGCCGGAGATCTCGGTGTGGAACAGCTTGGCGTCGCCGATGCGGAAGCTGTAGTTGCCGAAGGCCCGCAGGCGCACGGCGCCGAAGTCCTTGTCGCGGATGGTGATCGGCTGGGGCGTGCCCCACTTCTGGTCGACCTGCTGGCGGGTGCTGAAGAAGTAGACGTCGCTCTTGAAGGGGGATTCGAAGAGCTTGTCCCAGTTCTTCAGGTACGTGAGCACGGGCAGCGTCTGCGTCGTGAGCTTGTACATGCCGGGGCCGAACACGTCGGCCACCTTGCCTTCGTTGACGAAAACCGCCACCTGGGATTCGCGAACGGTGAGCGATGCCCCGTTCTGGATTTCCATCTCCGCCATCGGGAAGCGCCAGGCCAGCGTGCCGTCGCCGGTCTCGGTCCACTGGATGATGTCGATGAACTGTTTCTTGATGAAATCCATCAGGGCCATAGTCGCTCCTCTTCAGGTGTTTTCAGGTTTTTGTCCGAACTGTGCATATTGCCACACCGATTTGACCGCGCAGCCGTGTCTTTGGTCATGGGCCGCACAGGCCATCCGGCGTAGGGCGCCAATGACGCGAGGTCTACAATCGGCGCCCCCAGAAGAAGCGCCACCAGGAGCTACAGGCACATGTCCGATTCGACCCCTTCGACCTCATCGACTCCCACGCCCGAAGACAAACGCGCCGAGTTGCGCCGTGCCGCCCTCGAGTACCACGAGTTTCCCGTCCCCGGCAAGATCGCCATCGCGGCGACCAAGCAGATGGTCAACCAGCGCGACCTGTCGCTGGCCTACTCGCCCGGCGTGGCCGCCCCCTGCGAGGAAATCGTCAAGGACCCGGCCAACGCCTTCAAGTACACCTCCCGCGGCAACCTCGTGGCCGTCATCAGCAACGGCACCGCCGTGCTGGGCCTGGGCGACATCGGCCCGCTGGCGTCCAAGCCGGTGATGGAAGGCAAGGGCGTTCTCTTCAAGAAATTCGCGGGCGTCGACGTGTTCGACATCGAAATCGACGAGAAGGACCCGGCCAGGCTGGTGGACATCATCGCGTCGCTGGAGCCGACCTTCGGCGCCATCAACCTGGAAGACATCAAGGCACCGGACTGCTTCTACGTGGAGCGCGAGCTGCGCAAGCGCATGAAGATCCCGGTCTTCCACGACGACCAGCACGGCACTGCCATCACGGTGGCGGCGGCCATGGTCAACGGCCTGAAGGTGGCGGGCAAGAACATCGCCGACGTGAAGCTGGTGACTTCGGGCGCGGGCGCCGCGGCGCTGGCCTGCCTGAACCTGCTGCTCAAGGTCGGCCTGAAGCGCGAGAACGTGTTCGTGACCGACCTGGCCGGCGTGGTCTATGAAGGCCGTACCGAGCTGATGGACGACGACAAGCGCCAATACATGCAGAAGACCGACGCGCGCAAGCTGTCGGAGGTCATTGCCGGCGCCGACGTGTTCCTGGGCCTGTCGGCAGGCGGCGTGCTGAAGCCCGAAATGGTGGCCAGGATGGCCGCCAAGCCGGTGATCTTCGCGCTGGCGAACCCGAACCCCGAGATCTCGCCCGAAGACGCCCATGCGGTGCGCGACGACGTGATCATGGCCACCGGCCGCACCGACTACCCGAACCAGGTCAACAACGTCCTGTGCTTCCCATACATCTTCCGCGGCGCGCTCGACTCGGGCGCGACCACGATCACCGACGAGATGGAAATCGCCGCGGTGCACGCCATTGCGGACCTGGCGCAGGCCGAGCAGAGCGAGCGCGTTGCTGCCGCCTACGTCGGTGAAAAGCTGTCGTTCGGCCCCGAATACCTGATTCCGAAGCCCTTCGACCCGCGCCTGATGATGAAGATCGCGCCGGCCGTGGCCAAGGCGGCGGAGGAAAGCGGCGTGGCCACGCGTCCCATCAAGGACATGGACGCCTACCGCGACAAGCTGCAGAGCTTCGTCTATGCCTCGGGCACCACGATGAAGCCGATCTTCGAGACCGCACGCCGTGCCGCCAAGAAGCGCGTGGCCTACTGCGAAGGCGAGGAAGAGCGCGTGCTGCGCGCCGCGCAGATCGTGGTCGACGAAGGCATCGCCCGCCCGACGCTGATCGGCCGCCCGGCCATCATCGCGCAGCGCATCGAGAAATTCGGCCTGCGGCTGAAGGAAGAGCTGGACTACGACATCGTCAACGTCGAGCAGGACCACCGCTACCGCGACTTCTGGCAGACCTACCACCGCATGACCGAGCGCAAGGGCCAGACGGTGCAGACCGCCAAGATCGAGATGCGCCGCCGCCTCACGCTGATCGGCGCGATGCTGCTGCACAAGGACGAGGTCGACGGCATGATCTGCGGCACCTGGGGCACCACGCTGATCCACCTGCACTACATCGACCAGGTGATCGGCAAGCGCCCCGGCGGCTGCCAGAGCACCCCGCAGGACGTGCCGGTGTACGCCTGCATGAACGGCCTGCTGCTGCCCGACCGCCAGGTGTTCCTGGTCGACACGCACGTCAACTACGACCCCTCGCCCGAGGAACTGGCCGAGATCACGACGATGGCGGCCGAGGAAATGATGCGCTTCGGCCTGAAGCCGAAGGCGGCGCTGCTGTCGCATTCCAATTTCGGCACCAGCAACGAGCCCAGCGCCATCAAGATGCGCAAGACGCTCGAACTGCTGCGCGTGCAGGCCCCCTGGCTCGAGGTGGACGGCGAAATGCACGGCGACGTGGCGCTGGACAGCAAGCAGCGCGCGGTCGTCATGCCGCACAGCGCGCTGGCGGGCGACGCCAACCTGTTGGTTTTCCCAAACATCGACGCCGCGAATATTTCATACAACCTGCTCAAGACGGCGGCGGGCGGCAACATCGCGATCGGGCCGGTTCTGCTCGGCGCGGCCAAACCTGTGCACATTCTCACGGCCAGCGCGACTGTTCGCCGCATCGTGAACATGACAGCCTTGACAGTGGCTGACGCAAACGCCGAAAGATAGGCTGTTTGGCGAGAGTGGCCGCCAACTTAAAACGCCATTCGATGCCCCCGCGACTGCTCAAACTTTGGGCAGTCGCTTGCTATTTTCGCCAGCGTGGTGCACACTCGCGGGCTTGAATTTGCGGGTTAACCCCGAGGTTGATCGCCAATTCGAACCCCCCGCTCTTTTCTTGTGGTGCCCCATGGCGGCTTACGCCTCGATCACGTCCTCTGTCACAAAGTTTGCGCTTACCAGCCTGTTGCTGGCGGCGTTGACGACGGGGGCCGAGGCCCGAGGTTGGTTCGGCGCAGGAAAAACGCCCGCCGAGGAAACGATTGCACTGTCCGAATTGCCGGTGCAAGGACAGCAGACCTATCAGGCAATCCTCAGCGGCGGCCCGTTTCGTTATGAGAAGGACGGCGTTGTATTTGGCAACCGCGAACGCCTCCTGCCAGCGGCACGCCGCGGCCACTACCGCGAGTACACGGTGCAGACGCCCGGCGCGCGCAACCGTGGTGCACGGCGGATCGTCTGTGGCGGCGAGCAGCGCACGGCGCCCGAAGCCTGCTGGTACACGGCGGACCACTATGCGAGTTTCAGACGGATTGCACCATGAGCGATGAAAACGACCTGAGCGGCGCACCAAAGCGCCCCGAAGAAATGATGATGACTATGGAAAGACCAGCGGAGATGACCTTATCCCTTCGTGCCGTACGCCCGAACATCGTGCAATCGATCCGCGCGTTCCGCGTGAACGACCTGCAGGACGCTGCCAACGCAGCCGGCCAGCACTTCTTGTATGCGAACCTGGGCAACGCCCAGACCAAGCAGGACGTGCTCGACCTGATCGCACAGCAGTTCACGTTCCCGGCCCACTTCGGGAAGAACTTCGACGCGCTGTACGACTGCATGACCGACCCGTTGCATAAATCGGGCCCGCAGCCAGGTTTCGTCATCGTGCTGGAGCAAATTCCGGCCAACGCCAAGTTCGACAAGGAAGCGCGCGAGCAGCTGCTCGACATCTTCCGCGACGCCTCGGACTACTGGGGCGACCGCAAGGTCCCGTTCCGCTGCTTCTATTCTTTTCTGTAGCCCGTTCTGCATCCACCAGCCAAGCAGAACGGGCGAACGAGGCTCAGCCGAACGCTGAAACCCTCGATGGCATCGACGTGAACAACACCTCCGCAACCGCAACGGCCGCCGCCAGCACCGAGCCGGCCGGCGAAAAAATGCCGACCGACAAACTGGTCGACGTTTCGCCTCTTGCCCTGCGCATGAGCAGCCCCTTCAATGCGGGTTACTGGCTCGCCGCCGCCTGAACACAAGCGACGGACAGCGCATCAGCCCAATTGAAAAAGCCCGCTCAGCGGGCTTTTTTCATGGGGCGACGGCCTGGGCCAGGGCGACGTATTCGTCGACGGGCACTTCCTCGGCCCGCCGCTGGACATCGAACTCGCCCTCGAAGCCGTGTTCCTGCAGCCACTTGCCCAGCGTATGGCGCAGCAGCTTGCGGCGCTGGCTGAAGGCCACCTGCACGATCTCGCCCAGCCGCGCGGCATCGAGCGCCGGCGGCGTGGCCAGCGGCACCATCCGCACCACGGCGCTGTCCACGCGCGGTGGCGGATCGAAGCTCTCGGGCGGCACGAACAGCACGTCTTCCATCTTGTAGCGCCACTGCAGCATCACGCTCAGGCGGCTGTAGTCCGATGTGGCGGGCTTCGCCACCATGCGGTCGATCACTTCCTTCTGCAGCATGAAATGCTGGTCGGCCACCAGGTGGGCATAGCCCAGAAGGTGGAAAAGGATGGGCGTGGAGATGTTGTAGGGCAGGTTGCCCACGACGCGCAGCGGCTTGCCGGGAAACCGTTCGGCCAGCGCCGCGAAGTCGACCTTCAGCACATCGGACTCGATCACCTCGAGCTGGGCGTGCTCGCGCAGCCGCTTGGCGAGGTCGCGGTCGAGCTCGATCACCGTCAGGCGGCCCAGCCGCTCGACCAGCGGCTGCGTCAGCGCGGCAAGCCCCGGTCCGATCTCGACCATGGCATCGCCGGGCTGCGGCGCGATCTCGCGCACGATCGCATCGATGATTCCCCCATCGGACAGGAAATGCTGTCCGAACCGCTTCCTGGCGATATGTGCCATCAGATCAGGACTGCGGCGGATCGCGGTATTCGACGTAGGCGCGGGCGCGCACTTCCTGCACCCAGGTGGAGAAGGCTTCCTCGACACGCTTTTCGCGCAGCGCGGCGCGCGCGGCTTCGCGCTGCTCGGACTGGCTGAGCTTGGCGTCGCGGCGGCCTTCCACCTGGATCAGGTGCACGCCGAAGCGCGACACCACCGGATCGCTGATCTCGCCCGGCGCGAGGCGGTCCATGGCTTCCTCGAACTCGGGCACGAACTGCCCGGGGCGCGACCAGCCGAGCTCGCCGCCGTCCTTGGCGCTGGCGTCCTGCGAGTTGTCGCGGGCCAGCCCGGCGAAGTCGGCCGTGCCGGCCTGCACCCGGCGCTTGAATTCGGCCAGCTGTGCGACCGCCTGCGCCGTGGTGCGCTTGGGATCGTTGAGCAGCAGGATGTGGCGCACCTGCGTCTGGGTCACGGTCGCGTCGCCTGAGCCGATCTGGGCCTTGGCGAGCACCTTGAGCACATGGAAGCCGGCGCTCGATCGCACCGGCCCGGCGATGCCGTTCACCGCCGTCGATTGCGTGGCGTCGACGAACAGCGGCGGATAGCGGTCGGCGCTGCGCATGCCGATGGCGCCGCCGTTGGCGCGGTCGGGTGCATCGGAGTTCTCGCGCACCAGTTTGGCGAAGTCTTCGCCGGCGCGGGCGCGCTGGGCGATGTCCTGCGCCTTCTTCTGGGCCGCGGCCACCTGGGCGTCGGTGGCGTTCTCGGGCACGGCGACGAGCACCTGCGCGAGGTTCAGGTTCTGCAGCGCCGCGTTCTTGACGGCCTGGTTGCGCTGGTCAATCAGGTATTCGTCGGCCTCGGCATCGCTGATCTTGACCTTCGACTCGACCTCGCGGTCGCGCAGCCGCGTGAGCAGCAGCTGGTCGCGCAGGTCGCGGCGGAACTCCGCCTGCGTGAGGCCTTCGGCGATCACGCGGCGACGCAGCTCGGTCAGGCTGATTTCGTTCTGGCGCGCGACCGTCTGCTCGGCCTGGTCGATCGCCACGTCGTCGACCTTGATGCCGTTTTCCTTGGCCAGCTGCAGCTGGGCGCGCTCGGAAATCAGGCGCTCGAGCACGAGCCGCGTGAGTTCGTTGCGCGGCACGCGTTCGGCGTCCGGGTTTTCCTTGATGAGGCGGTCCACCCGCGTCAGCACCTCGGTGTTGGTGATCGGCTCCGAGTTGACCAGCGCGACGATGAATTCGGCGGAGCGCTGCACCGGCGCGGTGTTGGCGGGCGCCGCGGGGCGGGCCGCCGGCGGGCCCAGGCGCGGGCCGGCGCGCATGATGTCCGTGATGCCGGAGTGGAAGCCTTGCGCGCCCGCCGCTGCGGCCATTGCTGCAAGGCAGCCCAGTGTGATGATG
This sequence comes from Variovorax sp. MPBD4-3, assembly GCF_058809745.1. Classification (NCBI taxonomy): domain Bacteria; kingdom Pseudomonadati; phylum Pseudomonadota; class Betaproteobacteria; order Burkholderiales; family Comamonadaceae; genus Variovorax; species Variovorax sp. MPBD4-3. The sequence goes on along the minus strand of NZ_JBXASW010000027.1, from coordinate 18,661 downwards.
GAACGGAAGTGTTTCATGGCGTGCTCAGTCAGTCGTCTCAGTCGTAGTTGGTGAAGCGGCTGGGCGCTTCGCCAGGTTGGCGCAAGGGTTCATAGCGCTGGATGTTCTGCCGCAGCGCCTGCATCGGGCTGGAGCCGATGCTGGAGAAGCCGATGAATTCGAGCTGGAACATGATGCGGGTGTTCGCCGTCACCAGGCCGGTCGTGGTGCGCTGGAGCACCACGCGGCCGATCCAGCAGCAGCCGTCGTACTCGAAGCCGAGCACGCCGTCGGTGATCTTCTTGCCGTCCAGGTCGTAGTTGAGGCGGCCGACCGCATACCAGCGTCCGCCGCCCTGGCCCTTGCCGGGGCCCAGGTTCTTGCCCTTGTCGCCCCACAGGTCGTTGATCGGCCACTGCCAGCCCACGTCGAACGACTTGCTGCCGTCGGTTGCGGTGGGCGTGGTCGGCGCCTGGTAGCGGAAGGCGGCACTGAGGTTGTGATACGGCTCGGGGTTGTACCGGGCGCTGATGGCAGAGCGCTCGGACTTGCGCGTGTCGGGGTTGTACTGGACGAGGGTGTCCACGCTCCACTTCGGCGTCCAGTTGATCTGGCCGCCGACGAGCAGGTCGCTCGCGCGGTCGGTCACCGGCGTGCCGCCGGGCAGCACGACGTTCTGGTTGCTGAAGCGCAGGCGCTGCGCGATGCCGAAGCGCGCCGCCTCGACGCCGGTGGACGGATCGATCAGGCGCGAGGTCACGCCGAGCGTGAGCGCATTCGTGTCCGAGACCCGGTCGCCGCCGGAGAACGCGTTCTCGGTGTAGATGGTCGCGAAGCTGAAGTCGTTGGCTGCCGAATCGTAGTTCGGCAGCATGTTCTGGTTGCGGTACGGCGTGTAGACGTAGTAGGCGCGCGGCTCCAGCGTCTGGCGGAAGGCGCGGCCGAAGTAGCTGGCGTCGCGCTCGAAGATCAGGCCGCTGTCGAGGCTGAAGGTCGGCACCGTCCGGGTGCTGGAGGTCGGGTAGAAATACAGCGAGTTCGGGTTGTAGGGGATGCCGCCCACGTACTGCGTGCCGTTGACGGTGAGCTTGGGAATGTCCGTCTGCGGCAGGTAGTAGTTGTAGGTGGCCGCGTTCAGCATCAGCTTCGGAATGACGAAGGAGCTCGGCGTGATGAAGGGCCGGCTGATCGAGGCGACGGCCATGGCACGGTCGCCATCGGGCTGCGACTGCTGGTTGGCGTCGTAGCCCGGCTGGCCGTTCAGGATCGTGTTGACCCGGAAGTGCGTGTAGTCGAGGTTGAGCGATACGTCGAAGCCGTGCCAGTCGTACTTGTTGTAGTTGGCGGTGATCTGCGGCATCCGGTCGTAGGCCGGCGTGATCGGCGACAGGTTGTACTGCAGGTTCTGGTACTGCAGCGCGCGGATGCCGCCGCTCCAGTCGCCCTTGGCCCAGTTGAGCGAGGCGTCGTTGGGCAACTGGCGCTGCGCAAGCGACGGCGTGCGCGTGAAGTCGCGCCAGTAGTCGTTGTCGCTCACGCGGTTGATGCTGATGTTGGCCGACAGCGAATCCAGGCCGAGCGCCTTGGCGTCGAAGTCCTGGTGGTGGGTGGCCCAGAGGCCCCAGCGCCGGGTGCTGCCCGGACCGTTGCCGAGCGCCAGGTTCTGCGGCTGGATCTGCCCGCTGATGAGCTGCTGCAGCTGGCTGCTGCGCAGTTCGTTGTAGCGCTGGCCCACCAGCCGGTCGCTGCCCATGAAGTCGAGGCGGACGGTGCCCTTGTAGTCCTTCTCGAGGTAGCGGAATTCGTTGCTGAAATCGACGCCGCGCTTGCTCATGATCGTCGACGTGATCGTCGCGTCGCGGTTGGGCGCGATGTTCCAGTAGTACGGCTGCGAGATCTCGATGCCGTTGGTGTTGTCGATGCCGACGGTTGGCGGCAGCAGGCCGCTCTTGCGCTCGCTGGACAGCGGAAAGCTCACGCTGGGAATGGGCGGCGTGGTGATGCCCATGAAGCTCAGGCGCGCGTTCTTGGCGACGCCCTCGTTCTCCTCGGTGTCGGTGGTCAGCGTGGTCGCGGTCAGCAGCCAGGCCGGCATCCAGCCGGGGAAGTCTTCGCGGCGGCAGGTGGTGTAGGTGGCCTGGCGGGCCACCGACACGTTGGCGTCGACGAAGTCGATGCGCTGCGCCTCGCCGTGCGCCTCGTTCGCGAGGAACTGGTAGCGCACGTTGTTGAAGAAGCCCTCGAAGGTCTCGAGCTTGAGCTGCAGCTCGGGCCCTTCGTAGACGTTGCCGCCCTGGTTGACCCGCACGTTGCCGGTGGCCTTGGCCAGGTCGTTGGGCTGGTAGTACTCGAGGCGGTCGGCGGTGATGCCGAGCGCGCCGCGGCGCAGCGTGGCGTTGCCCTCGACCACGGTTTCCAGGTCGGGGCGGCCGGAAATGCGGTCGCCGGTGACCAGGCTGGGCAGCTGGCCGCGCTCGTTGGGGGGAATGGTTTCCGTCAGCAGCGGCGTGCGCTTGAGCGTGAGCGGCCCGTCCAGGCTGGGGGCCTGCTGGGCGGAAGCGCCCTGCGCCTGGAACAGCGCCAGGGACAGCACGGCCAGCGGCAGCGGCGGGCTGGCGCGCCGCGGGCGAGGCAGCGTGGTGCGTCGGCGCATCACGCCTCCCGCCCGGCCGTTCCGAGGAAAGCCCGCGACTCTCCGGCGGAGGGCAGCGAGCGCACAAGGTGCCAAGCGTGAGGGCGTTGGGTCGTAGGCATCGGTTCGGAACGAAGGATCGTCGGGGGAGACGGCGCGGCAGGCCGGCGGGTTGCAGGTGCCGGCGGCAACCCGCTTCGGCCGGAAGCCGGACGAGCGTGGTTGCCGCGCCAGGCGGATTTGTAGAATCGATTATCCATGACAGCACCCCCGACCCCGGCCCCATTGGCCCCAAGTCCCGCCGAGCCCATTCTCTGGACGGATCCGAAACGGGCCGAAGTGTTCCAGGGCTGGCTGCACGGCATCGCCTCCGCCCAGCGCCTGTTGCCGGACACGGTCCGGCTGGCCTCGGTGGACGCGAGTTTCAGGCGCTACTTCCGCATCGACACCACCGATCCGGCCGCGCCCACGCGCATCGTGATGGACGCCCCGCCGGACAAGGAAAACAGCGACCCCTTCGTGCAGGTGGCAAAGCTGATGGCCGAGGCCGGCGTGCTCGCCCCCACGGTGCTCGAATGGGACCGGCCCCACGGCTTCCTGCTGCTCGACGACCTGGGCCGCCAGACCATGCTGGACGTGCTCGACCCCGCCCGCCCCGACGCGAGCCGCCCGCTCTACGACGAGGCGATCGACGCGCTCATCCGCTGGCAGCTGGCCTCGAAACCCGGCGTGCTGCCGCCCTATGACCGGGCGCTGCTGGAGCGCGAACTCGCCCTGTTCCCCGAGTGGTACATCGGCCGCCACCGCGGCATCGCCGTCGAGGGCAAGCTCAAGGAGCGCCTGGAGCGCAGCTTCAAGCTGATCGTCGACAGCAACCTCGCGTCGCCCAGCGTCTATGTGCACCGCGACTTCATGCCGCGCAACCTCATGGTGAATGTGGCCCCCACGCTCGGCACTGGCGTGTCCTCGCTGCCCCCCGAGGGGGCGCTCACCGCCTTGGGGCGGCCCGGCGGCGGCTCGGGCCCCAGGCTCGGCGTGCTCGACTTCCAGGATGCGGTCTACGGCCCCATCACCTACGACATCGCCAGCCTGATGCGCGACGCCTTCCTCAGCTGGGACGAGGAGTTCGTGCTCGACATCACCATCCGCTACTGGGTCGCCGCGCGCAAGGCCGGCCTGCCGGTCGACGAAGACTTCGGCGCCTTCTACCGGGCCGTCGAATGGATGGGGCTGCAGCGCCATTTGAAGGTGGCCGGCATCTTCGCGCGCATCACGCTGCGCGACGGCAAGCCCCGCTACCTGGCGGACACGCCGCGCTTCATCGCCTACATCCGCGCCACCGCCGGCCGCTACATGGAACTGACGCCGCTGGTGCGGGTGATCGATGAAATCGAGGGCACTTCGGCCATCACCGGCTTCGCCTACGGCCGTGTCTGAAGGAAAACTGAAAAAGCACCATCCTGTGACGCCCGCGCAACGGCCGTTCGCAGCTATCGATTCCATAGCATGCCGCGTTTTTACTGTTCCGTGCCGCTGAGCGCCGGCACCAGCCTGGCGCTGCCGCCGGGCGCCGCGCGCCATGTGCAGGTGCTGCGGATGCAGCCCGGCGACGCGCTCACGCTTTTCGACGGTGCGGGCGGCGAGTACACGGCCACCGTCGAGCGCATGGGCCGCAGCGACGTCGCGGTGACCGTCGGCGCCCACCAGCCGGTGGAGCGGGAAGCATCGCGCGCCGTGCACCTCGCGGTCGGCATGCCGGCCAACGAGCGCATGGACTGGCTGGTCGAGAAGGCCACCGAACTGGGCGTGTCGAGCATCCAGCCGCTGGCCACCGCCCACGGCGTGCTGCGCCTGTCGGGCGAGCGCGCCGAGAAGAAGCGCGCGCACTGGGAGGCGATCGCCGTCGCCGCCTGCGAGCAGTGCGGCCGCAACCGGGTGCCCGTGATCCATCCGGTGCAGGCGTTCTCAGCCTGGATCGGCGCGCAACGGCAGCCGGACGCCGATGCCGCCGAGCGCCTCGTGCTGAGCCTCGCCGACGGCACTCGCGGGATCGGCTCGGTTCCGGCGGGCGGCGGCCGGGGCGTCCTGGTGCTCAGCGGCCCCGAAGGCGGCCTGAGCGGCGCCGAGGAACACGAAGCCATCGCCCGGGGCTTCGCGCCCATCACCCTTGGTTCGCGCGTGCTGCGCGCCGAGACGGCGGCGCTCGCCGCATTGGTGTCGCTCGCCGGACTTCCAGCCGATTGAGGCGGTGTTTTCCGCGAGGCGAACGCCGAGCGCTTTGGGAACAATCGTTACTTCTTTAAGACAAAAGAAGGACTTTTGCTTCCATGCCCCGCCTGTCCCGCGCGCTGCGTCCCGTTTTTCTAGCGCTTGCCGCCCTCTGTGCGGCGCAGGGCGCCCAGGCCCAGAATCCGCCCGCCGTGCAGGCGCAGGTGGTGGTCGGCCCCGAGGTCGACAAAGCCTATGCCCAGCTGATGGCCTCGCCCCGCATCCAGAAGCTGATGGATGCGGTGAAGGCCGACCACGAGCGCTCGATCGATGACCTGAAGGCGCTCACCGAAATCGAGGCCCCGCCCTTCAAGGAGCACAAGCGCGCCGAAGCCTTCCTCGCCCGCATGAAGGCGCTGGGCCTGCCGCACGCGAAGATCGACGCCGAGGGCAATGTGGTCGGCCTGCGCAAGGGCACGGGCAACGGGCCGATGCTGCTGGTCTCGGCCCACCTCGACACCGTGTTCCCCGCCGGCACCGACGTGAAGGTGAAGGAGCACGAAGGCCGGCTCCACGCCCCCGGCATCGCGGACGACACGCGCGGCCTGGCCGTGCTGCTGTCGTGGCTCAAGGTGCTGAACGACAACAGGATCCAGACCGTGGGCGACCTGATGTTCGTCGCCAACGTCGGCGAGGAAGAACTGGGCAACCTGCGCGGCATGAAGGCGATCTTCCGCGACCACGTCGACATCGACGGCATGGTGGGGCTGGAGCCGTCGGCGCCGGGCAGCGTGCTGATACTGGGCACCGCGAGCCACCGCTGGGAAGTCACGTTCCAGGGCCCGGGCGGCCACAGCTTCGGCGCGTTCGGCCAGGTGCCGAGCGCCATCCACGGCATGGGCCGCGCCATCGCAAAGATCGCCGACGTGCGCACGCCGAGCTTTCCCAAGACCACGTTCACGGTCGGCACGGTGGGCGGCGGCACCTCGGTGAACACCATCGCGCCCGATGCGCGCATGGCCATCGACATCCGCTCCGACGACATGGCCTCGCTGCTGGAGACCGAGAAGAAGATCCTCGCGGCCGTCGACGAAGCCGTGGCGGAGGAAAACAAGCGCTGGAACGTGAGCACGCTGAGCGCGAGCGTCAAGCTCATCGGCGATCGCCCCGGCGGCCGCACGCCGCCCGACTCGGTCATCGTCGAGGCCGCGGTGCGCTCGAACGCGGCCTTCGGCCACAGGACGCTGCTGCGCGGCGGCAGCACCGACGCCAACGTGCCGATCTCGCTGGGCATCCCGGCCATCATCATCGGCGGGGGCGGCAAGGCGTCGGGATTCCATTCGCTGAGCGAGTCCATTGACATGACGGATGCATGGAAAGGGGCGCAGAATTCGCTCGCCACCGTGCTGGGGCTGGTGGGCGTGCAGGGGGTCAGCCCCGCGCTGCTGCCCAAACGGGCGGTGCGTACCAAGTAATTTGTCACGCTGCCAGTTCGAAAGTGAAAGTGCAGCTTCCAGCTCGGGGTCCGCGGCATTTAACAATGCTCACCGGTTCTGTCACACACCAAGGAAACGGCCATGGGATTGCTCGATTCGGTACTCGGTCAAGTGCTGGGGGGCGCTGCGCAGCAGCAGCCGCAGCAAGGCGGCGGCCTCGGAGGGCTGGGCGATCTCGGCGGACTTGCCGGTGCACTGGGCGGCCTGCTCGCCAACAACGGAGCGCAGGGCGGCATTGGCGGGCTGGTCTCGAAATTCGAGCAGGCCGGCCTCGGCAACGTCATCGGCTCCTGGATCGGCAAGGGAGAGAACCAGCCTGTGACGGGCGACCAGCTGCAGAACGCGCTGGGCAGCGACACCATCGCGAACATCGCTTCCAGGCTGGGCATCAATGCGCAAACGCTGCTGCCGATGCTCGCCACCATGCTGCCGGCCCTGATCGACCAGCTCACGCCACACGGCAAGGTGCCGGAGCAGGGGCTCGGCAACCATGAAGACCTGCTGGGCTCGCTCAGCGGCCTGCTGCAAGGCAAGCAGTCCTGAAAGAAAGACTGCCGTCTCCAGACTCGGCGCCCGCAAGGGCGCTTTTTTTCGACCTTTTTCTGCTCCAGCGCCCTTGGCCGACAATGCCGCTCGCATCAATTCGAGGTAAGACGGCATGGCGGGCGGTGGCAAATCGAAGGTAGAGGGTTGGCAAGCGCGGCCCGATGGCACCGTCCGGTGGTCCAAGAGCATGCGCGAGGCGCTTGCGCAGTTCAACGACCGGCCCTGCGGCCATTGCGGCGGCCTGCTGTCCGATGAGCGCAGCCTGGCCGACAGCCTCGACTTCTTCCGCCGCCACCGTTCCAGCTTCTATCCGCCGCGCGCGGCCCGGCTGCGCATGCTCGAGATGCACGGCGCAGGCGCGGCCGAGCTGTTCTTCGAGCCGTCTCCGCACAAGGAAGAAGTGGCCGACCTGCTGGCCATCCAGGACGAGGCCGTGGTCCGCTTCTTCGTGGCGCAGGTCAAGCAGATCGACTGCAAGAACGCGCTCGTCAAGCAGGCGGCGCGCTGGCCGCTGTTCGTGCTGCGCGAGCTGCTGTCGGCGAACCCCGCGCGCCACCAGGCCGGTGCCGCGCTGATCCTGGAACTGCTGGCCGCCAACCCCGACTGGCAAGCCCCGCTCGAAGCCGCCTGCGACGAAAGCCAGCGCGACACGCTCACGCGCCTGCAGGAAGACAGCTCCGGCGGCGTGGCCGAAGCGCCGCCGGCCGCCTGGCCCGCGCTGCTCAAGCGCCCGCCCTGGAAGAACCGGCAGGCGCTGCCCGTCATTCCCGTCCTGGCGCTGCAGCCCCTGCCGCCGGCCGCGTCGCTGCACTGGCAGAACCTGCAGCCGCCGCAGTACCTGCAGGCCACGGGCGACGTGTCCGGCTGGCTGGCGCGCGAGGTCCGCGTCTCGCGCGAGCGCGCCGACGAATGGGCAGGCGAGTTCACCCGCCACCAGCCCGACGCGCCGGCGCATGTGCGCGAAGGCGGCCACGCGCACAAGGCCCTGTGGATGCTGGGCCTGCGCCCGGAGCTGATCGACGACGTCCTGGTGAACGGCAGGGCGGTCGGGCCGGACGACTTCGGCCCGCTGCCCGACGCGCGCTGGGGCGCCGCCGAATACCTCTGGCTGCTGCCGCAGCCGCTGGCCGTCGCGGTGTTCACGCACGGGCCGGCGCCCACCCACTACATGGACGACGTCTCGCGCGTGCGCCCGATCCTGCATGCGTTCGGCGCCGCGGCGCTGCCGGGGCTGCAGCGCGTGCTCAAGCAGGGCTCTCGCGCGATGTTCGAGCTGGCCGCCGTCGTCGAATGGGACCCGCTCGCGGGCTGGATCGCCAGGGGCTTCCACACCAACCGCTGGGTCCGCCAGGAGGCGGGCGAGTGGCTGGCCCGCTACCCGGATGCGGCTGCGCGCGGCCTCGTGCCCATCGCGCTGGGCGAGCCCGGCGCCGCGCATGAAGCCGCGCAGGCCGCGCTGCGCTGGCTGCACGGCGCCGGCCATGCCGACGCGGTGCGCGACCAGGCCGCCGCCTACGGCCCCGAGGCCGCCGACGCCGTGGCGCAGCTGCTGGCCATCGCCCCCGAAGACCTGCTGCCCGACAGCCTGCCCGTGCTGCCGAAGACCCTGCCACTGGCCGCGCTGCCCCGGCTGATCCTCCGGCAGGGCGGCCAGGCACTGCCGCAGGCCGCCGTCCCCGACGTGCTGATGGCGATGATGCTCGGCAAGCCCGACATGCCCTATCCGGGGCTGGCCAGCCTGCTGGAGGCGCTCACGCCCGACTCGCTCGCACGCTTCGGCCGTGCGCTGCTGGCCTGGTGGATCGGCAACGGCCGGCCCGCCAGGGAGCGCTGGATGTTCGCGCTGCAGGGCCGCCTGGGCGACGGCGAGACCGCGCGCCAGCTCTACGGCCTGCTGCGCCAATGGCGTGCCGCGCTCGACCGCGTGCGCGCCTATGACGCGATGGCGATGCTCGGCGAGATCGGCAGCGACGCCGCCCTGATGCACCTGGCCGAACTCTCGCGCCAGACCCGCCATGACGACCTGCGCACCCGCGCCGACCGCATGCTGGGCGAGGTGGCCGAGCAGCGCGGCCTGAGCCTCGACCAGCTGGCCGACCGCACCGTGCCCGACCTGGGCCTGGACAGCCGCGCGCGGCTCACGCTCGACTTCGGCCCGCGCAGCTTCGAGATACGCATGGACCACGACTTCGAGCCGGTGGTGCACAACCGCGCCGGCAAGATGCTCAAGACCCTGCCCAAGCCCGGCGCGAACGACGACGCGGGCAAGGCCCAGGCCGCGGCCAATCAACTCAAAGACCTGCGCAAGCTCGCCAAGGCGGTGGCCGCCGCGCAGCTGCGGCGCCTCGAAGCCGCCATGTGCGCGCGGCGCCGCTGGGCGCCCGCCGAATTCCTGCCCTTCTTCGCCAACCACCCGGTGCTGCGCGTCTTCAGCCGGTCGCTGGTGTGGGGCTTGTTCGATGCGTCGAACCGGCTGGCCGGCACCTTCCGCGTCGGCGCCGAGGGCGAGCTGAGCGATCTGCACGGCGCCCCGGTCATGCTGGCCGACAACGCACGCATCGGCATCCCGCATCCGCTGGAGATCGCGGAGCTCGACCCGGCGCTGGCCGCCGCCTGGGCCGGCGTGCTGGCCGGCCACGGCATCGCGCAGCCCTTCGAGCAACTGGCGCGCCAGACCTTCGCGCGCGACGAATCGCTGCGCGCGCGCCGCGACATCCCGCACTGGGCCGGGCGCCAGGTGTCCAACGGTGCGCTGCTGGGCCTGGAACAGCGCGGCTGGATGCGCGAGGTGGGCGAAGGCGGCATGGTCGGCAGCTTCGGCAAGCCCGTGCCCGGCGGGCGCCGCATCCGACTGCGGCTGGCCGTCGGCTGGTTCGTGCAGGACAGCCCCGACGGCGCCGAACTGCAGACCGTGCAGTCCGTGGCGCTCGACGGCGCCGACGGCAGCATGCTGGGCGACTTGTCGCCGGTCGATTTCAGCGAGGTCGAGCGCGACCTGCAGCGTGCCGTCAGGCCCGCGGCGGAAAGCGCTGGTTGAGCCAGCGCTGCAGGGCCGCGAAGACCGGCTCGGCTTCGATTTCGTTGAAGATCTCGTGGTACAGCGTGTCGAAGCAATGCGCCTCGACCTTGCCGCCCGCCTCGACCTTGCCGCCCGCCGCGGCCGCGGCGAAGGCCCGGCTGGCCGACGGCCTCACGAGGCGGTCGTCGCCCGCGTAGAGCAGCAACGTGGGCACGGGCCAGTTGGCGGCGCGCTGCTGCACCGTCGCGCCCTCGTACGCCAGGAAGCGCGCGAGCCGGCTGCCGATGCGGTCGTGCGTGAGCGGATCGTCGCGGTAGGCCTGCACCACGGCCGTGTCGTGCGAGAGATAGTTGTCGTCCAGGCCGTTGCCCACGCGCAGGTTCGGCGCAATGCGCGGCAGCACCGCGAGCAGCGCCTTCTGGAAGCCGCTCAGGCCGGGGTCGAGCCCCGGCGATGACAGCACCAGCCCGTCGACCGGCCGCACCCCGCGCGCCACCAGGCTCGCCGCGACCAGCCCGCCCAGGCTGTGCCCCAGCAGCACCAGCGGCAGCCCGGGGTTCAGTCGGCGCGCATCGTCGACCACCAGCGCGAGGTCGTCGACCAGCCGCAGTTCGCTCGGCAGGCCGCCGCGCGCACCGGTCGATTCGCCGTGCCCGTGGTGGTCGTGCGCCCACACCGCGAAGCCCCATTCGTGCAGGCATTCCGCCAGCGCGTGGTAGCGGCCCGCATGCTCGCCGAGCCCGTGGACCACGACGATCACGGCGCGCGCCGGCCCGGGCGCCGGCAGGCGGCGCAGGGCGAGCGTCTCGCCGTCCGGCGTGGACAGCGACACGCGCTGCGGCAGAGGCAGCGCGGGGTCGTTCAAGCCGCCACCGGCTCCGATGCGGCGGCGCGGTGCGCAGCCGGCAGCGCCGCGATCACCTCGGCCACGGCGGCCGTGAGCTTCTTCGCGTACGGCACATGCAGGAACTCGTTCGGGCCGTGCGCGTTGCTCTTGGGGCCGAGCACGCCGCAGACCATCATCTGCGCCTTCGGGAAGCCGGCGCTGAGCATGTTCATCAGCGGAATGGTGCCACCCTGGCCGATGTAGCCGCACGACGCGCCGAAGTGCGCGCGCGAGGCCTTGTTGAGCGCATCCTCGAACCACGGCGTGATGGTCGGTGCGTTCCAGCCGGTGGCGCCGCCGCCGCTCTCGAAGGTCACGCGGGCCTGGTAGGGCGCGTTGTCCTCGAGCAGGGCCTTGAGCGTCTGCACCGTCTCGGCCGCATCCACCAGCGGCGGCAGGCGCAGCGAGAGCTTGAAGGCGGTGTAGGGACGCAGCACGTTGCCCGCGTCCTTCAGCGCCGGAAAGCCTTCGGCGCCGGTGACCGACAGCGTGGGCTTCCAGGTGCGGTTGAGCAGGGCCTCGACCGGGTCGGTGGTGGTGGGCAGCGCGAACATGGTCGAGCCGCCGCAGTCGTAGTGCGCCCACGGGAAGCGCTTGTAGACCTCGTCGCCCAGGATGGCGGCGGTGGCCTTGGCCTGCGCCAGCCGGTCGGGCGGCACTTCGCAGTGGAAGCTCGCGGGCAGCAGGCGGCCGGTGGCGCTGTCCTCGAGGCGGTCGAGCACCTGCCGCATGATGCGGAAGCTCGAGGGCACGAGGCCCGAGGCATCGCCCGAGTGGATGCCTTCGGTCAGCACCTCGACCTTGAGCGTGCCGCTGGCCATGCCGCGCAGCGAGGTGGTGAGCCAGAGCTGGTCGTAATTGCCGGCGCCCGAATCGAGGCAGATCACCAGTTCGACGTTGCCCAGGCGCGGACGCAGCGCGTCGACGTAGGGCAGCAGATCGTAGGAGCCGCTTTCCTCGCAGGTCTCGATCAGGCCGACGATGCGCGGATGCGCCGCGCCCTGGGCCTTGAGCGCCTGCAGCGCGGCGATGCTGGCGTACACCGCATAGCCGTCGTCGGCGCCGCCGCGGCCGTAGAGCAGGCCGTTCTCGTACTTGGGCGTCCAGGGGCCGAGGTCGTTGCGCCAGCCGGTGAACTCGGGCTGCTTGTCGAGGTGGCCGTACATGAGCACGGTCTCGTCCATGTCGGTGCCCGTGGCCGGGACTTCGAAGAACAGCACCGGGGTGCGGCCCTCGAGCCGCACGATCTCCAGCTTCAGGCCCTCGACCTTCTGCGCCTCGACCCAGGCGGCCGCGTTGCGCAGCACGGTCTCGAGGTAGCCGTTGGCCGACCAGTCCTTGTCGAAGCCGGGCGACTTGGCGGGAATGGCGATGTAGTCGGTGAGTTGGCGGACGATGTCGCCGTCCCATCGGGCGGTGACGTCGGACAGGGCACGTTCGGCGTCGAGCGTGCCGGCGGGCATTTCGCGGTGCAGGGGGGCGTTCATCGGTGGGTTCTCCGCGGGTGGACGAAAAGATGCATTTTGCGCCTTGAGGCGAGCGCGCGTAGAGTGCGGGCGATCTCAAAACCGGAGGCCATGTGAGCAAGTCAGCATCGACTCGGATCAAGGCAGATATCAAGGTGGGTATCGGCGGCTGGACCTACGAACCCTGGCGCGACAACTTCTACCCCAAGGGTCTCGCGCACGCGAAGGAGTTGAACTACGCGAGCCGCAGGGTCAGCGCCATCGAGATCAACGGCACCTACTACAGCACCTTCAAGCCCGAGACCTTCCGCAAGTGGCACGACGACACGCCGGCCGACTTCATGTTCTCGCTCAAGGCCTCGCGCTTCGCGACCAACCGCAAGCTGCTGTCCGGCGCGGGCGACTCGATCAAGCGCTTCATCGACAGCGGCGTGGCCGAGCTGGGCGACAAGCTCGGGCCGATCGTCTGGCAGTTCATGCCGACCAAGCAGTTCGACGCGGAAGACTTCGAGGCCTTCCTCTCGCTGCTGCCGAAGAAGGAAGGCAGCCGCGTGCTGCGCCACGTGATGGACGTGCGCCACGAGAGCTTCATGGTGCCCGCGTACAAGGCGCTCGCGAAGAAGCACAAGGTGTCGACGGTGTTCACCGACGCCGAGAAGTTTCCATCGTTCGAGGAGCCCGAGGGCGACTTCGCCTATGCGCGGCTCATGATGGCCAACGCCAAGCTCAAGGCCGGCTATGCGCCGAAGGCGCTGGACACCTGGGCTGAGCGCGCGCAGGGCTGGGCCGTGTCACCGAAGAAGCGCGACGTGTTCGTCTACTTCATCAACGGCGCGAAGGAAAAGGCACCGGCCGCGGCCGGTGCCCTGCTGGAGCGCCTGGGATGGGAGCCGCCGGCGGCCTGAATGAAGCCGGGCGGCGCGGGATGAACCAGAGACTGCGTCAGCCCTTGGCGCCGAAGCTGATCTCGCCCGACAGCTGGCCGCCTTCTTCGATCACGATCTTGCCGTAGCGGATCTTGCCGGTGACCTTGCCGGTGGAGTGGATGACGAGCTTCTCGCGCACCGTGAGGTTGCCGTCGAACACGCCGCGGATTTCGGCGATGTCTATTTCGGCCGAGCCCTTGAACTCGCCCTGTTCGGCGATCTGCATCAGGCGCGAATCCATGGTGGCTTCCACCAGGCCTTCGACCACGAGCGTGTCGCAATCGGTGATCTCGACGCCCTTGAGCTTGATGTTGGGGCCGACGGTGAGCTTGCTTCCGCCTTCCTTGGCGACGGGGGCCGCTGCATTGAGGCCGCCTTGCTGCGCGGTCAGCGACGAGGGATTCACAGGGGAACCGGAGAGGTTGGTGGCTGCGCCGACGAGCGGAGCGGGGCGGGAAGTCAGCGAATCGTTGTCTCGGTCACGCTTGCCGAAGAAGGGGGACTGTGTAGCCAATGGGGAGCTCCTCAAGAAAGGGGACTATCGTAAGAACGCACTCACGGCATGCGGCACTTCATTGCGCAAGAAGCGTAACTGAATAAGTCGTCCGCGACACGACAATCGCCTCATGACCCGCCCGACTCTCGAAGCCCTCTCCACACCCGCCGCCACCGACTTGCGGTTCGACAAGCCCTCTCACGGCTGGCGGCGCACGCTGTTCACGGTGATCTTTGAGGCCGACACGCGCGCGGGGCTGTGGTTCGACCTTGCGCTGATCGCGGTCATCGTCACCAGCGTGCTGGTGGTCATCCTGGACAGCGTGCAGTCGATCCGCGAGCACTGGCGCCCGCTGTTCAACGCGCTCGAATGGGTGTTCACCATCCTGTTCACGCTGGAGTACATCGCGCGGCTGTGCTGCGTGAACAAGCCGCTGCGCTATGCGCTGAGCTTCTACGGCGTGATCGACCTGCTGGCGCTGCTGCCGACCTTCCTGGTGGCCCTGGCGCCCGAGCTGGCCTACCTGATCGACGTGCGCATCCTGCGCCTACTGCGCGTGTTCCGCATCTTCAAGCTGTCGCGCTACTCGGTGGAGTACCGCGCGCTGGTGACGGCCGTGGCGTCGAGCCGGCGCAAGATCACGGTGTTCGTGGGCTTCGTGATGCTGGTGGTGCTGGTGATGGGCACGCTGATGTACGTGGTCGAAGGGCCCCAGCACGGCTTCACGAGCATCCCGGTGGCCATCTACTGGGCCATCTCGACGATGGCCACCGTGGGCTTCGGCGACCTCGTGCCCAAGACCGACCTGGGCCGCGCGATCGCCTCGGTGATGATGCTGCTGGGCTGGGGCGTGCTGGCGGTGCCCACGGGCATCGTGACGGCCGAGATGGCGCGGCGCGGGCCGAACGACGAAGCCGTGCCCGTGCCCGTGGCGCAGCGCGGTGTTCTTGCGATGACGGCGCCGGAATCCGTGCCTGCGGTGCCGGCGAAGCGGATTACTCCGTCGGCCAGGCGACGCGCCCTTGCGCAGCATCGCCGAGGCGGCCGATGAACGCATCGGCGTCGGGCTCGGGGAGCGCGAAGGCGAAGCGCACGTCGTCGCCGTGCTGCACGCTCTCGAGCACCGCGCCGGCCGAGGCGAGTTCGCGCCGCACCAGCCCTTCGAGCGCATAGGGCACGATGCATCGCAGGCTGCGCTGGCGCAGCAGCGGCACGAGCGTGGCGCCGAGCAGGGCCTGCGCCACCGCGTCGGTGTAGGCCCGCACGAGACCGCCGGCACCGAGCTTCACGCCGCCGAAGTAGCGCACCACGGTTGCCAGCGCGCCTTCGACCTGCTGGTGGCGCAGAACCTCCAGCATCGGCCGTCCCGCGGTGCCGCCGGGCTCGCCGTCGTCGTTCGCGGCCGACTGGCCGCCGGCCATCAAGGCCCAGCACACATGCGCTGCAGCGGGATGCTCCGCGCGCAATGACGCGACCACGGCCAGCGCGGCCGCGCGGTCGGCCACCGGCTGCACGCAGCCGATGAAGCGGCTTTTCTTGATGAGCAGTTCGCTGTGAACCGGCTGCGCCAGCGTGAAGCTCATGCGTTGCGGTCCACGTCCATCACGGGCATCAGGGGCTCAGCCGCCGCCGCGTTCGAACTTGAAGACCGCGGTGCCGGCGCGCGCATTGGGCAGCCAGCGCACGTCGCGGCCGTCCTGCAGGCCGAAGGCGTCGAGCACGCGCAGGTTGTTCTTGCCGGCCAGCACCTCGAAGTCCTTGAAGGTGCCGACGCGGATGTTGGGCGTGTCGTACCACTGGTAGGGCAGGCGGCGCGTCACCGGCATGCGGCCGCGCGCCACGCTCAGGCGGTTGGGCCAGTGCGCGAAGTTGGGAAAGGCGACGATGCCGATGCGCCCCACGCGCGCGGTCTCGCGCAGCATCACCTCGGCATTGCGCAGGTGCTGCAGCGTGTCGATCTGCAGCACCACGTCGAACGAGGCGTCGTCGAACATCGACAGGCCTTCGTCGAGGTTGAGCTGGATCACGTCGACACCGCGGCGTACGCACTGCAGCACGTTGCCGTCCGCAATCTCCACGCCGTAGCCGGTGCAGCCGCGCTCGCGCTGCAGCAGGTCGAGCAGGGCGCCGTCGCCGCAGCCGAGGTCGAGCACGCGCGAGCCCTGGGGCACCAATTGCGCGATCAGTCGTTGATGTTCGAGGTCGCTCATGCAGTGGTACTCCCCCCCAGGCTTGCCGCTTCGCGTGCTGCGCCAACCCCCTTCAGGGGGCCCGCGCCTTGGGGCGGCCCGGCGGCGCTCGTCTCCTTGGCGACGCGCTCGAAGTACGAGCGCACCACGCCCATGTAGCGCACGTCGTCGAGCAGGAAGGCGTCGTGGCCGTGCGGCGCGTCGATCTCGGCATAGCTCACGTTGCGGCGGTTGTCGAGCAGCGCCTTCACGAGTTCGCGGCTGCGCGCGGGCGAGAAGCGCCAGTCGGTCTTGAAGCTCACGAGCAGGAACTTGGCCGTGGCGTTGGCGAACGCGGTGCTGAGCTTGCCGCCGTGGCTGCGCGCGGGGTCGAAGTAGTCGAGCGCGCGGGTGATGAGCAGGTAGGTGTTGGCGTCGAAGTACTCGCTGAACTTGTCGCCCTGGTAGCGCAGGTAGCTTTCGATCTGGAACTCGACGTCCTGCGTGGAGTAGCGGTAGTCGAGCCCCGCGGCCTCGCCTTCGACGGCGCTGCGCAGGATGCGGCCGAACTTCGCGTTCATCACGTCGTCGCTGAGGTAGGTGATGTGGCCGATCATCCGAGCGATGCGCAGGCCGCGCTTGGGCACCACGCCGTGCTCGTAGAAGTGGCCGCCGTGGAAGTCGGGGTCGGTGACGATGGCGCGGCGCGCAACCTCGTTGAAGGCGATGTTTTCCGCCGTGAGGTTGGGCGCGCTGGCCACCACCACGGCGTGGCGCACGCGACCGGGGTACTGCAAGGTCCACGACAGCGCCTGCATGCCGCCGAGGCTGCCGCCCATGACGGCGGCGAGCGTCTCGATGCCGAGCGCGTCGAGCAGGGCGGCCTGCGCGTCGACCCAGTCCTCGACCGTGACCACCGGGAAGTCGGCGCCGTAGACGCGGCCGGTGGCGGGGTTGACGTGCATCGGGCCGGTCGAGCCGAAGCAGGAGCCGAGGTTGTTGACGCCGATCACGAAGAAGCGGTCGGTGTCCACCGGCTTGCCCGGTCCCACCATGTTGTCCCACCAGCCCTCGGAGCGGGCCTGGCCCTGGTAGACGCCCGCCACATGGTGCGAGGCATTGAGCGCATGGCACACCAGCACCGCGTTGCTGCGATCGGCGTTCAGGGTGCCGTAGGTTTCGTAGGCGAGCGTGTAGTCGCTGATCGATGCGCCGCTGCGCAGGGCCAGCGGGCCCGCGAACTGCATCGACTGCGAAGTGACGACCAAGGGAGGTGACGACGACATGAATGAAAAACCCGGCCTCGCCAAAAACGAGCCGGGTCTGCCGCGCCTGTCTTTAGCTGGATTTATAAAGCGCCCGCAAGCTGAAGCAAATCGGCGCAGCGCGAGTATATCCCCCAGGCTGCGCGCACTGCGTGTCGCTTCGCCAACCCCCTTCGGGGGCAACACCTGCGGCCCGGCGAAGCCGGTTCCGCGGTGTTTCTGGAAGGGGCTCTGCTTTCTTACCAGCCGATGATCATGATCACGCCCAGCACCAGGAAGATCGCGGCCGAGATGCCGTGCACGAGCTTGATCGGCACGCGGCGAACGATCTTGTCGCCCAGCCACACCACCGGCGCGTTGGCCAGCATCATGCCCAGCGTGGTACCGGCGACCACCCAGAAGTAGTCCTGCGTGAAGCGGGCGGCCAGCATGACGGTGGCGATCTGGGTCTTGTCGCCCATCTCGGCGAGGAAGAACGCGATCACGGTGGTGCCGAAGACGCCGAACTTGGACACGCCCGGGGCATCGTCGTCGTCGAGCTTGTCGGGAATCAGCATCCAGACGGCCATCGCGATGAACGAGCCGCCGAGAATCCAGCGCAGCACCTCGGGTCCGAGCCAGCGCGTGATGTAGTTCCCCACGGCACCCGCCAGGGCGTGATTGATGATGGTGGCGGCGAAGATGCCTAGGACGATCGGCCAGGGTTTCCTGAAACGGGCTGCGAGCAGCAGGGCCAATAGTTGGGTCTTGTCGCCCATTTCGGCGAGCGCGACGACGCCGGTTGCAACGAGAAAAGCTTCCATTTTTTGAACGTGGGGTTTCTTGGCCGAAGGACGCAATTGACCGTGCAACACCTTCGGCCATATTCCCGAAGTTGCACGGTCAAAGGTCTCGCCAGGTGTTTTCTCACTGCACGCGCCATGTCCTGTGGGGCAGGACAAGTCTGTTGACGCGGGCCCCTCTCGCAGATCGGAAGGCGGCTACTCCCCAATGACGGGCGAGATTCTACCTGTAGCGCCAAGGGCCTGACCCGATCTTGTAAGCGGGCGCTAGCTTTTGATTGTTTTCACAGGCGCTACCTCAAGAAGCAAATTCCTGCTTGCTTTTCGGATATTTCACCCATAATGCACGAGCCTCCCACTTCATTTTGGTGGGGAGGCAGTTCGGTGATCGGTCAGTTTCGCGCGACTCGACGCTCTCGTTTGAGTGATGCTTTCGGGACTCCATCGCTTTTCTTGATGTGTTTATAGGAGTCCCTTGATGGGCAACAAACTGTACGTCGGCAACCTGCCTTACTCGGTGCGCGACGGTGATCTCGAACAGGCCTTCGGCCAGTTCGGCGCAGTGACCAGCGCCAAGGTCATGATGGAGCGCGACACCGGCCGCTCGAAGGGCTTCGGCTTCGTCGAGATGGGCAGTGACGCGGAAGCACAGGCCGCCATCAACGGCATGAACGGCCAGCCCCTGGGCGGCCGCAGCGTCGTCGTCAACGAAGCACGTCCCATGGAAGCACGCCCCCCCCGTAGCGGTGGCGGCGGCTACGGCGGCGGCGGTGGTGGTTATGGCGGCGGTGG